>CAYUBE010000014.1:0-24876 GCA_964442965.1 uncultured Candidatus Saccharibacteria bacterium | reverse complement strand
GAGAATCCCGATTCCTCAACACCGAGCAAATCCTTGCCTTGCACCCCGGAGGCAGACGAAATTTCCTTCGTCGGCTTGCCGCGATGTATGACCTAGGCTATCTCGACAGGCCTAAGAACCAGAGCCGCTCCAAGTTGCCTTCTTCGCATATCGTCTATTCTCTCGGCAAGCAGGGAGTGGAAGCCGTCTTCGGGGACGCGGGGCAGTACCAAGCGGTGTTGCGTCGCCTGCGGGAGATCGAACGCTCCCTGCCTTTGATCGCCCACGCTCTGATGATCTCGCAGTTCAAAGTGTGCCTCACGCTCGCCACACGGAAACGGGACGACCTGAAACTTGAACGATGGTTGCAGGGCTACGACTTGAAGTACGCACTTATGGGACGGCACGGCCAAAATCCCGAACTCGTGCCGGATGGTTTCTTCGTCCTTCAATACAACGGGTACGAATATCCGGTTTTCCTTGAAGTTGATCGAGGCACAATGACGGAAGAAAGGTTCGTGGACAAGCTGAAGCTCTATTGGCGATGGTGGCGGGAGGAACGGATCAAGGACACTTTGGGATTTACCAATTTCAGAGTTATCACCGTAACCCCGAACGAAACGCGGAGCGAGAATCTAAGAATCGCCTCCGAAGAAGCCAGCACCGACAAGAAGGGCAGCAATATGTTTCTGTTTACGCCCGACAAGAATTATTCCATTGTGAAGCCGGAGGCGATTTTCGAGCCGATATGGAAGTCGCCGAAGGACGATCTGCCGAAGGGGATTTTATAAGATAAAGAACATATGAAAAATACTAAACCAAAAGCCGAAAAGCCCAAGGACATTTACACCGTCGGTCATTCCACCCATACATCAAAGGAATTCGTTGAGCTGCTCCGTGCGCATGGAATCCGTCGTGTCGTCGATATCCGCACAATCCCGAAATCGCGGCATAATCCGCAGTTCAACGAAGCTCGGCTCGCAACAACGTTACGGAAAAACCGCGTCGCCTACGTTCACGAGCCGCTTCTCGGAGGACTTCGCCGCACAAAAAAAGATTCAGTGAATCTTGGATGGAGGAACGCTTCGTTTCGAGGTTTCGCCGACTACATGCAGACGGATAATTTTGAAAAAGGCCTCGCAAAACTTATGGCACTTGCCTCACATTCAAAAACCGCAATTATGTGCGCGGAGGCGGTGCCGTGGCGATGCCACCGATCGCTTGTCGCTGACGCATTAAAGAAAAAAGGCGTGCGCGTTTTCCATATTATGAGTGCAAAGAACATGCACGAACACCGTTATACGCCCTTCCTTCGCGTACGGAAGGGAAAGCTAGTGTATCCCATCTCGAAAGAAGTCACGACGTAAGAACATGGCGCATTCGAATAAGACCTTGGAGGATTATCGCTCCATCAGAAAGACATCGTCGCAACGGCTATCCTCATCGAAAATCACTTCGTGATTTCCAATTCGGCCTGCGCCGCTGTTTTTCTGCCGTCGCTATAAGGTATTTGCCCTTGCCCCAACCCTCCCGTTGCGCGGGCAAGATGCGATTATAGCTCCCTCTATACGGAGCCCATCAAATATTGTTTAATAACTGTCCACACATAAGGGAGTTTACTTTTTAGTAAATATCGGCTACCCTTATTAAAAGTCGATATTATTTATTAAATACATAGATTATTCGTATGAATGAAGCTCAAAACCAAAAAAAGGAAAGATTTAAGCGTCTAGCCACCCAAAGGACAAACGCCATTTTGCAGAAACTCAAAGTCTTAGGTAATTGCTCTAATCGGAGTGCCTACGACTACTCAGAGGATGAGATCAACAAGATTTTTGCCGAGGTCGAGCGACGAGTCAGAGAGACGAAGGCAAAGTTCCACTTTCCTAAAAATAAAGAGTTTAAATTATAGTTGCCATGAATAAACATTTTCAGCAAAACCTATCGAGGACAGACAAGATACTGGTAGTCCTTTTTGAGCTTTCAGGAGGAACAACGAAAAATTTACATTACGAGGACATCGTTGTTGCTCTATTTAAAAAATACCCTAAGGATTTCGCAATGCGTGGCTATCCAGAATATCCTGATTCAGAGGGAGTCAATCACGAGTTTTATAGAGGAGAGATGAAAAAGTCCGGGAAAATAAATTACAGTAATAAGATATTTTCATTAACGGATAAAGGGCTGGACTACGTTGGAAAACTTCTTGACTCGAATATGGATAACAAATCCGTCCCCCCCGAGAAGCTTTCTCGCTTTGCCAATAAGGAGATTGAAAGAATTCGAAAGACAGAAGGCTTCCAATTGTTTTTGGAGGGTAAAACCGAAAAAATAAACGACACAGATTTTTATACATACTTAGGGGTTACTCCGAGAACTGCGAAGAGCGATTTTATAGGGAGACTAAATACTGTAAAAGAGGCCGTTAAAGAATTAGAAGAAGTAGAGAATAAATCTGACCTTGATCTAAAGACAGTCAATTATTATAAGTTTCTTGTGGAAGAAAAATTTAAAAATATAGTCGAATATTTTGAACAATAAATAATATGGCTACATCTTTAAAGATTAAGGAGGAGGCAAATGTCGTCGATGATAACTTCTTTGACATCATCGGAAGAGAGTTTCAATTCGATCACGAAAAAGGGCTCGCTGAGTGGTTGAAGAACTCCGTTGATGCTTACATCACAGCCGATGTCCCCGACGCGAAGCAGTACGTTATTGTAAGAATGAAGGATGGCGATAAGAACGACGCGATTTTGGAGGTCGTCGATTTTGTTGGGATGAGTCAGCTTCATATTGATAAAGCCTTTAAGAGGTGGGGAGACCCAGAGGCCGCCAAGCGCGGATTAAAGAAAAGAGTGTACGGTGGTCATGGTAATGGAGGAAAGTTCTATATGCGTCAGATGTTTTCGACTTCTCACTTTGTAACTTATAAAGATGGTTACTTGAACATTTTTGGTTTCAATGAAAAGAAAAAATATGGATTTGCTGAGGGTTTTAAGGCAAAAAAGGTTGAGCCATCGAAAGCTATTAAAATGGCTGGTATATCAGACATCTTCTTTCCTGATGAAGTGAAGAAAATGATTTTGGCTGGAGAAACCGGATTTACCGTTGTTAGAGGGACTGGCCCTGAGGGTATGAAAAATAAGATAAAATTCGGTAAGTTGCTAAGTAGATTTAAAAATCACCCTCAAGCGAGGAGAATTCTTTCAAGAATAAACGTTTGGGTTTCCCACAATGACAGCGATTATATTCTTTTAAAACCAGACGAACTAAAGCCTCTCGTCGGATTTGAAGCTCCTAGGATTTTCGAAATACCGAAGGAATTGAAATATTTTGAAGATGGAGAGGAAGTCATCGTTTCGATGACCAATGGGAAATACTCATACCCAGGAAAATTGATTGTTAAAACGTCGGATGAGGCATTGACTAAGGGTAGCAGATTGGGCGATTTAAATAGGGTCGATATTGTCGGAGAAATCGGCGTACTGGCTTCTTATCAGTTGCTTGAGATTGGGGTTGGCACTTTCCCACAAGCATCGTTTTTGTACGGAGAATGCGAATGTCCAATTTTAGAAGATCCAGAAATGGATTGTGTAAAAAACGATAGAGCTAAGTTGGTGCCGAATTCAAGGAGTAATGCTCTTATTGAATGGATAAGGGCAAAAATGGATGAAATCGCTGGCGAGATAGTTTCTAAAGAAAAAGCCGAACAGGAAGCTGACCATAAGAAGATATCTGCCGCGTTCAACAATTATTTGAATAAATGGAAGGATCGCTTTATGAGTAAAATTATGAGCGATCTAACACAGGGTAACGGCGGCGATTTTGATGATAGGGACGATAAAGATGGATGGGGAAGAAAGGTCTTAGAAGCTCCAGAAAATGGATTGGCGTTTAGTTTTACGCTTGCAGAAATTATCAAAGGTGAAGAAAAGAAAATAACACTTAAGGCCTTGGTGCCCGAACCAATACCAATCGGAAGTATTATCTCTTTGACGGTAGACAATCCCAAAATTAAGGCCGCAGACGAAGAGTTAAAAATCAAATCAGACAGCTTACGCACAACTCCGAAGGGGGAAAATGTTGCGGTACTGAATACTTTTGTGAGCGGCGAAGAAGTTGGACAGGAAGGAAAATTGATAGCAAAAATTGGCAAACTTAAAGCGGAAATAACGCTTCGCGTTGTTGAACCGAGCTCAGGCGACAAATCAAAAAAACCAAAAACTCCACGAGTATTGTTATCTGGTACAGACCCAGACCCCCTTGGAATTAGTCCCGGAGGGACAGTAACTCTGACGGAAAGAAATCCGTTGGTTTATCAAAGAGTTCAAGATGTTGCTGAGGGAATTTATTGGATCAATACTCAGAGCCCCTTAGCCAAAGCAATTTTAAGTAGATATGCCGATCATTCTGTAAGGTGGAGAGATTATCTCTTCCAGAGGTATGTAGATATATTTACAAAGCAGATACTCCACGAGCTTCAGAAGAGAGACCCAGAGGGGTTCAAAGCGGATGCGGTTGATAACGCTCTTGATACGAAAATAATGCAAATACATCTACTTGCCATGAACGATCTTGGAAAATTCTTCTTTGACGAAACTTTCGTACCATCGAATTCTGAAGAAAATAAATAATGCTTCCATCTTTTGAAATTCTCCAAACCGTAGCTAAGGCATATAACATCTCCGTAGACGACATAACAGGGAGGAGACGATCGAAAGATATAGCCGAGGCGCGACAGTTAACTGCGTATTTTTTACGTAGAGTTAACAATCTCTCCTATCCTGCCATAGGAAGGATACTTGGCGGAAAAGATCACACTACTGCGATCTATTCAGTAAATAAAATTTCGCAAGAAATAGAAGCCAGGCCGAAATTTAAAGTATTTGTCGAAGGGATAATTGACCCCTCTCAGGTAGCAGAGACCGCATTAAGTCTAACTAAGCCCGAGCCCTTAACCTCCGATGAGATAAAGTATTTGAGCCAGTCTCTTTCAGGTGCCGCTCAAAAAGGGAAAGTCCATTATGGATTCATAACCTCAGAAGATATTTTGAGAACAAACCGAAATACAGAAGTAACAGAGAGAGAAGCCGATATTTTATTGAAATATAGGAGAGGAATGACCTTAGAGGAAATAGCCGCAACCACAAAAGTTACACGAGAACGCGTTCGTCAAATTGTGATGAGTACGCTGATAAAAGAACTTGGTCAAAAGGCCAAAAATGGATTTAAGATAGACGTTCAAGAATACATTGATTCCCAAAAAGATTTACATAATAAATCGCGTTACTTGTCGGAAGATCAACGAAACGAAATTCTTAAAAGAATTGAAGCTGGCGCGAGTTTGAAAGAAATATTGGAAACTGCTCATATTTCCGAAGAAAAGTTTTTTGAAATCTTTCCACAATATAAAGAAAAATTTGAGTTAGAACCGACTGAGAAAAAAAGATGGAGCTGGTATTATCTAAAGTGTAAAAATTGTGGGACTACAGCAATACCTCATCGAAGTAATGGTCTCTGCGAAAAATGTTATCCCAAGAGCGATCGTTTTAAAGAACTAACCAGAGCTTCTAACGAGAGGAATCGTCATAAAAGAAACGAACACTATCGAGGATATTTAAAGGAATATTCAAAAAGACCTGATGTAATAGCGAAAAATAGGAAGGCTTGGGATTTAAAACATTATGGAGGGAATAGAGAAAAAGCTATAGAAATGAGCGGTTTTAAATGTGTGAAGTGTGGGATAAGCAGGGAAGACGCTATCAAAGTATTTGGTAAAGAGTTATATGTGCGTCATATAGATCGCGACGAAAATAATAACGCCCTAAGTAATTTAGAAGTGCTATGTCATAACTGTTTTCAGAAAGCTCGGAATACAATTCGAAATAAAAAGTAGTCATTCCAAATGAAATTTTCGCTCCCGGCCATGCGGCCGTGAGCGTTTTTTGTTTTATTTTTTTCACCCCCAACGAGCCACAACAAAAGACGGACGGGAGAGAAGGCCGAGGACAATGAACGGAGCGGAGGTCAGCAGGCCGGAGCGGAGTGAAGTCGGCATTGGATTTCAGATCGCGGCAATGCGTGAAAGCCAATGATATTGGGGCGATTTTGAGACAAGAGGGTAGTCACTCTGAGAATGGCTAGTGACTACCTGAATGAAGGGGTAAACGACTACCCTATGTAGGGGTAAATCAGCTCAAATTTCGGGCAAAATGGGTACGAGTGGACTCATACGGCTTAGCAGCAAGTTGGATTGAATTGGTTTTCTCAAAATTTTCACGCGCTTCGCGGAGCGAAGCGTAAGGTTTAATGGGGGTAAATTCGATACGGCGGTTTTTAAGAAAGAGGTTCGAGATTTTTGTTATAACACTTTGCCCCACACCACCCGTGCGCGTGTTATAGGCGATTTATATCTTCGCCGCTTTTAAGATCGGCAAAGCTCCCTTAGCTCTGTTTTGCTTCAATATATTTAGAGATGAATCTCTGTTTGGCGGATTCGTACATTTCTTCTGTGGTCAAAACTGTACCATACCGATAAATCCTTCCTCCAACCCCAAAGGCTTCCAAGAATTGATTGAGGTATATCCTCGGATTTACCAATAAAAATTCACCATCGTATTTCCATCCCTCCGGCATGTTGAAATCATAATTAAAGCTGTGCCCCGCTACATTTATCCAGCGATGCGCTAATACATTCCTCCATTCATGTAGTTTAGAAGCGACCGTTGAAAACTTTGTATCCGCCCTGTCGCCGTCAATAAAAGTTTCCAAAAAAAGTTTATAGCCATCCTCGCCTCCCTTGCCGAACAATCCGTATCCAATGGTAAGGGCTATAGAATGAGTCCCAAGGAACATTAGTGATGTTTGAGGATTAGTAGGATTATCAAAAACCGGTTTCAGCTCATTCACAAAGTAAGTGCCCATAGATTGAATTATGGTCTCAATCACCTCTATCGGGTGATTATTTTCAAACCTTTTCAACCTCTGTTCTCGCGTTTCACCAAGATGCGCATTATTTTTACCCATCTACTTTGAGTGTTCTTCTAAAACCTTAATGTAATTTTTAAGTCTGCTCAACAATTCATCATAGGTTACAAAAACGATATTTTTAGTTGAAAGGCACAGTAGTCGAAAATCATCACTTTCTTTTTGTCCAGAGAATTTTCTGGTATCACCTGCGAGTACGATCCCTCTGGGACGTAACACCTTCAAGTTTATTTTGTACTCGTCCAGTATGTAGCTTCTTACGGCATCAGCATTTTTTATGACATTCTCGATATAGTTTTCCACTTGGATAACGGCTTTGGTTATTTCCGAATCCCAATAATAGTTGTTTCTGCCTGCGTCAAACTTTAACAACGAAGTGTCTGGCTTTTTTATTTCTAATATATCTAAGTATCCATCGTGCGTAGCTAAACAGAAATCAGGAAATTTAGTTTTCCCGATGGAAATATTCATCTTTTCAAAAGCGGCAATGTATCCCTGTTGGATGATTCGGATATTTTTCTTTATATAAGTTTGCCAACGTTTTTCGGAGTAACTAGAGCCGAGTGCTTCTTCCAGTTCGTTCGCAAGCTCTTTAAGGGTTTTAATTTGAGCCTGAGCGTTTAGAATATTTACCGTATCTAACGATTCGGACGAGAGGAAGTCAGGCAGAAAATTATTTACAGCATCCCTATCTTCTGTCGAAAGCCGAGGGATAATATTGCCACTGAGTAAGCGAGACAAAGTCCCCGGAACATACACAGCGGTTTCAGAGTTGCCGAAATAGGTCGGATAAACAACTGAAAATACATTCGAGACAATATCATTCTTGATATCCCGTGTCCGATCCCATAACTCATCATTCATTCGATTCAGAGTTTGCTCTGAGGTGCGAACACGATATATGCCTCGCTCAAGCGTTATGGAATCTATATCTTTAGTCAGAATCCATCGAAACTTGCCTTTCAATTTGCGCGTAAGGGTTTCTAGAATGTGCTTTCCAAAAGTTATTCTCCCATCCCTTCCTAATCTTTTCGGCTTCTTGCCTTCGTAGTAAATCTTTACACCCTTCAGCTTATTGCCATAACCCTTGTTACTTACGACGACAAATTTTGCTTCCTTCTTCTTACGAAAAACCTTCTTACTCTTTTTGTTAGGCCTCTTCCTTGCCATAATATTATTTCATTAACTCTCCAACCGACACGCCGATTGCCTTAGCTATTTTTGCGATCGTCGAAAGTGTCGGATTTGTTTTCCCGCCCTCGATGTTGGTTATAAAACTCCGGTCAATGCCTAGGGTGCGAGCAATTGCCCCTTGAGAAATGCCCTTCTGCGTCCTAATACGCTTTAAATTCTGGCCTAATTTCTGCGATTCAGATTTCATCGTCTTTAGGTTAATAATAACCCCGTGTAGTATCCATAACTATAGTGTGGTATAATACACGTATGCCCAATTATTTCCTCTACGCCCGTAAATCAACCGACGACAAGGACAAGCAAGTCCATTCTATCGAAGATCAGATCGCCGTCCTGCGGAAGCTCGCCAAGAAAGATGGTTTGAATATCGTCGCGGAATTTGAGGAGCGGCAGACCGCCAAGATTCCGGGTCGCCCCGTATTCAACGAGATGATGTCCCGCATCAGTGCGGGCGAGGCGCAAGGCATTATCTGTTGGAAGATCGACCGTTTGGCTCGCAATCCGGTGGATGCGGCACAAATCCAGTGGCTCTTACAGAGGGGGACGATAGCGCACATTCAGGCCTATGACCGAAGCTACTATCCTTCCGACAACGTGCTTCTGATGTCCGTCGAATTCGGTATGGCGAACCAGTACATCCGTGATCTTAGTTCCAACACTTCGCGCGGACTTGAACGGAAAGCGGGACGGGGAGAGTTTCCCTGCGTGGCTCCCGTCGGTTATCTCAATAATCCGCGCACAAAGCTCGTTGTGATAGACAAGAAGAAAGCTCCCGTGATAAAGGCGGCCTTTGAGCTATACGCCAAAGGCGATTCCCGCATCCAAGACATAGCCAGATTACTTTTTGATAACGGCGTGAAAAGTCTGTACGGCAACGAGATGCACGAAGACCGCGTGAAATTCATTCTCACTAACCCGTTTTACTACGGCCACTTCGTCTATAAGGGAGAGTTGCTTGAGGGCAAGCACACGCCGATCATCGAGAAGCGGCTTTGGGATAAGGTACAAAAAATCATCGTGAAGCGTGGCCATCCGCAGACGGCAACGAAAAACCCGCAAGCTCTGTGCGGCCTGCTCACCTGCGGCGAGTGCCATATGGCGATCACCGCCGAGGAACGGATAAAAAGACAGAAGAACGGCAAGGTTCACCGCTACGTTTATTATCGCTGTACCAAAAAGTCGGCGGTTCGCTGTTCGCAACCGTATATCCGCGAAGAAACCCTTGTCGCCAATTTGTCTTCGCTGTTGTCCCAATATGCCATGCCGCCAATCATCGCCCAATACTACGAGCAGAGGATGAACGAGGACGAACAGGAAGCCGGAAAAATCGCCTCAGATGCGATCCAAAACCTACGGGGAAAAGTCCAAGAGATCGACCGCCAGTTGGAACGCCTGACCGACGTGTATATCGCCCAAGACATTGAGCGCGACAGCTATCTTGAACGCCGCCGGACGCTCATGTCCGAGAAAAAGACAATCGAGGAACAAATCGGCCGTTTGGGACGAGATGGATGCGCTTGGCTCGAACCTATGCGAGAGTGGGTAAAAGACGCGTCATTGCTTGCGAAAGCCGCAATCAATGACGACCTAATCCTAAAGAGGGTATGCCTCAAAAAAATTTTCGGCTCGAACCTCTTTCTGAAAAACCACCGTATCGAATTTACCCCCATTAAACCTTACGCTTCGCTCCGCGAAGCGCGTGAAAATTTTGAGAAAACCAATTCAATCCAACTTGCTGCTCCGCGACCAGGACTCGAACCTGGAACCATCGCCTTACACGTTTCCCAGTGTTTCCAATGGGCGTGGACTATATCATCGCCATGATTCAAAGGAATCGTAGGTGCTTCGGTATCTAGTCTCTACGGAGCTCCTCATCACTAAAGTTTCAGAGGTTCCCACGGTATTCGCATACTCTTACGAGGTTAGCCTTCACCGTTATCCCGAAGTGTTCATCGCAACGTTTCCATTGCGAGCTGCCTTGCTCGACAGGGCGCCGCTCTACCATTGAGCTATCGCGGAATATGTTTTATAACCAGATCGATTATAACAAAAGGGATATTGAATATCAAATGGCTATAAATATACGAATGGCAAGATACTTAATCATTTTTTAATAATCCATTTTATATTATAAAGATATGAAATTATGGGTATGCAAAAGGCATGGCAAGGGATCTCATATTGAACGTTCTGATGGTAGTTTGCGATGTGGAAAGTGTGCATCTGCATGGGTTGTTGCCAGCCGCCAGAAGAAGAAAGAAAAATTGGTTAAATTATTCGGCGGTAAATGTTCGCGTTGCGGTTATTGTCGATATGTTGGCGCCTTGGATTTTCATCACAAGAATCCGATGAGGAAGAATTTTTCTTTAAGTGTTAAGGGGCTTTGTTATTCGTGGAATATTATTTTAAAAGAAGCACAAAAATGTGTCTTGCTTTGCAAGAATTGTCATGCAGAGTTAGAGAATAAAAAGCGAAGATACTCTATCCTGACTGCTGGGGGATCGAGACGTCAAGACCACCATCGGTCGTCGTAGCGACTTCAAAATATATATTCGAGGTGCCGCCGGTGAGAAAGAGAAATGGTGCATTGGTTGGGTCAACTGTGAAGGTCAGGGGTTCGCTTGGGTAGACCGTGTTCGATGTTCCTTCACAGGTGCTCGTACTTAAGGGGAAGTTAGTCTCGGTGGGGGAGGTGGGCGCGATCATATCTCCTTGTTCGTCCGAGATAAGCCGGACGTTGATGGGAACGCATTGAGGTATGTCACCGAGCGTTACGTTGACAAGAAGCGTCAGTTCGTTGCCGGCGAGCGTTGCTCCCGAAATGGCGAATGATGATTGCCCTTCCGACCAGGTGACCGGGTAAGGTGATGAGAAAACGGATGAAAAATTTTCGAAAGTTGTCGTGGAGCTGCTTGAGCTTGCATTACCATTCGCGCCAAGCAGGGACGAAGAAGCCGTGGAAGAGGGGAAAACGAATGTTGTTGCCGAAGAACTGGTCGATTCGCCGCTGTTCTGCGGCTGGACGACCTGCGTGCCCGCACCAAAAATAACGATATATGCCGTGACGCCAAGAACGACGGCGACACATACCAGAACACCAAACAAGAGGTTGAGGTTTATTTTTCCACTCGTTGATTCTTGAGTAAGCATTTTTTCATTTTACCACAAACTCAAAAAAGAAAACCCCCGGCGCCGGCAGGCGCAAGGGAGTTTTCAAATCCGGGTTCGACGGGCCTTTTATGCGCCCATCTTTGCTTTTTCCTCGACGGGGATATCGTCGATCTCGCAAATGCCGCCGACGCAAGCGAGCTCTTTTTTCACGTCAATGCTCGAATCATCCTTTTCATAGAGAAGCACTTGGGCGAAATCAATACTCGGCAATTTCGCTGCCATCTCCTCGTAGCGATCTTCCGTAATCTCTTCGTAAGGAGCGAGGAGGTAGGTATAATCTTCGCGAGGAAGGAAGGAAAGCCCACCGAGCATGTCCCAGTTATCGTAGAGCCAGTTCGCGACGGTGATCCACTCGTCGGGACCGACGGAGACCGTAATGGAAGGATTGTGCTCGGTATAATTTTCTTTCACCATCTTCCAGTACTCCAGCTGTTGGAGTGCGGTAAGGTCGTTTTTTGTGATCGCATCGTCAGGCGATTTCACCGGGAATTCGACGACGTAGGTATTTGCGGCCGAAAGCGATTGGCCGACTTCTGGGAAATAAGGATATTTCTGGTCCTTGATCATCTGGAAAAGCGCATCGGTTGCCGCGATGCGCACGCGGCGGATGTAATATTTCGCGTGGCGCGCATGGAGACCCGACGAGGAATCAACGGTTTGCGAGAGGTTGCCAGACGGCTTCACGCAAGTGATCGCGGTCGCCGGCTTGATACCGAACCGCTTCGCGTATTCCTGGTTGACCTCGATCGCCCGGTCGCGAAGCTTGCGGAGCGTTCCGGCATTTCGGACGGCAGGACAATCCCACTGGCCGGTGATCGAGACACCCAAGAGCCGTTCTTCGTCGCAATGCTTCTTCCATTCTTTCGAGAGATAGGGAAAATTGGTGAGCGATGCCTGGTAGGTGCCGAGGATCGCGGCAACTTTCATTTTTTTGACGAGCATTTCCTCGGTGTCTTCGGCGCGGGCAACGATTTCCGAAAGGTTGCAGTACTGCTTCGGCTGGAGAATGATCTCGCCGCAGGGGTTCACGCCGAGAGAATCGACGCGATCACCCAGGAGCTCACGACGCCGTTCGGGGATCTGCTTTGAGAGGCTGCCTCGATTGAAAATACCTCGTTCGCCGGTCTTGCTTTTCACAAGCGCGAGCCATTCGTCGAGGAACTGTTCTGCGGATGGCTTCTCGGTATAGACGGCAGAGTTATTGGCCATCATGCGCTGGGGCTCGGTAATATAGAACTGGCCCATTTTTGCGTCGCGCATTTCGAGATCGTCCAGGTCGGACAAAGAAATGGTCGCCGAGCGGCGGACACCGCCGGAAACGACGACCTCGCCAATCTTGCAGCAGATGTCATGGACATCGATATTGGAAAGCCGCCGTCCCTGCCTCGCGAAAATCTTGCGCCGCGCGAAGATGAGAAGAGAGCGGAGAGGTTCCGGACCGGAACTTTTTCCGCCCATCGTCTTGAGCCGCGCTCCGGCAGGGCGCAGCTCTGAAAAATCAAAATCAATATCCTTGCCGTCGAACCACGTTTTGAGACCCAAGGTCAGGGCGTCGCACCATCCCTCTTTACTGTCGTTAACGACATGGGTGTCCAGTTTTTTTCCGCTTTGTTTTTTAATCTGCGGTAGTTGTCCGACGTTCTGGCTCTCGACGGAAAAACCGACGCCCGTGCCGCACATCGAGATGTACATCATCTCGGCAAAATCTTCCACGCCCTGAATGGCGATGAACGAACAGTTGTACGCCGCGACGTTCGTTGCGCGCGCCGCCTTGCCTGCAAACTGGAGAAGACGCATCGATGGCATGGCTTCCTGCCGCAAGATCGCCTCGCGCACTTCCGCATATTCCTCATCGGTCAGTTTGCTCCCGAGATTTTCCCTCATGAAACCGACGTAACGATCGACGGTCTCGATCCACGTTTCGCGCCGGCCTTCTTCCTCGATCCATTTTGAATAGGTTCGATAGTAAACGAATTCGGCGAGGGCGTTCCGGAAATATTTTTTGCTTGCCCCGGCGAGTTCCTGCACGCGCGCGGGAATTTCCCGTTTGCGTTCGCGGATCTGGGTACGGTCGTTGCGATACAGGATGTACGCTTTTGCGGTTTTTGCGAAATCCATCACGATAAGTTCCGTTTCAACGGCGTCCTGGACGTCTTCGATCGTGGGAAGATGCTCGGCGGGATAGCGTTTATTGAGTTCGCCGACAACCTGTTCGGTTACCTTTTGCGCATCGTCGCGCGAACCTTCACCCGTGACGCTCATCGCTTTCGCAATGGCGTTCATAATGCGGTTTTCATCGAACGGCACGACGCGTCCGTCCCTTTTTTTGACCTGCGTGAGATGATTTTTGGAAAAAATCATGAGTGATGGTTTCCGGTTTTGAAAAAAAAGATGGTCAATCTGCTGTTCAAGAACACATTTCAAAATTTCATGAGGAAAAAATTTTGAAATGTGTTTTTGGTCGGGATTTTTTTTGCGATAGATCCGCCGATCGCGATACCTTTTTCTCCTTCGCCCAGAAAAAATTTTTTATAGTTTCGACCTAGCCATTGTAGCATAGGCTCAGGCTGTGCATAACTCCCCGTAAGTGTTCCAAAAGCATTCATTTAGCGGATATTTTTCGTTTCTGTCAACTTGTTTTGAAATGAAAAAGAAACGCCGAGAAAACCGAAACTTTTTTCTTTTCTGGGAATCATTATTTAACATACTATAATAATTTGTCGAGATGGTATAATGAAACTATGCTTTCTGTGTCAAACAAGGACGTTGCAGAGATGCTTCGGGAGATCGGGGAGCATCTGGCGATGAAAAATGTTCCGTTCAAGCCGCGGGCGTATGAAAAAGCTGCGGGGGTAATCGACGGGCTTGAAGAAGAGATTGCGGAAACCTACAAAACCGGCGGCAGAAAAGCGCTCGAAGCGATTCCCGGTGTGGGCATTTCGATCGCAGAAAAGATCGAAGAGCTTCTTAAAACCGGCCACGTGAAATATTTGGAAGGTCTTGAGCGAAAGACACCGGTCGATCTCGAAAAACTTTCCCGTCTCGAAGGCCTGGGACCGAAATCGATCAAAATGCTTTATGAAAAATTGGATATTCGCAATATTGCGGATCTTGAAGCGGCGGCGAACGCGGGAAAAATTGCGAAGCTTGAAGGGTTCGGTGCAAAAAAAGAGGAAAATATTTTGAAAAGCATCGGATTTGCGAAATCGTCGGGCGGCCGGTTTGTACTTGGATTTGAAATGGCGGAGATTCTCGAGATAGAAAAACGGTTGAGCAAATTTTCAGAAACAGAAAAAGTGATCGTTGCTGGTTCGGTACGGCGATGGAAAGAAACGATTGGCGACGTAGATATCCTCGCCGTTTCAAAAACTCCGAAGCCCATCATGGACTTTTTTATCGCGATGCCGGAGGTCGTGCACGTGATCGCACACGGCGAAACAAAATCATCCGTGAAATTGAGATCGGGGATCAATGTTGATCTTCGCGTTGTTGAAGAAAAATCCTATGGCGCGGCGCTCAATTATTTCACTGGATCGAAAGATCATAACGTGGCGTTGCGGCGCATCGCGATCGCGAAAGGATGGAAGTTGAACGAGTATGGACTTTTTGAAGGCGAAAGAAGAACGAAGAAAGGAGAGGGAGACGGAAAGATGATCGCGGGACGGACGGAAGAAGAATTGTATCGCAAGCTTGGCTTAGATTATATTGAGCCGGAACTTCGTGAAAATACCGGCGAGATAGAAGCGGATTGGAAACACATGCTCCCGAAATTGATCGGTTACGGAGATTTATGTGGCGACCTTCAGGTGCAAACAAATTGGACGGATGGTTCCGACTCGATCGAGTCGATGGCGAAGGCAGCGATGGCGCGCGGTCTGAAATACATCGCGATCACCGATCATACAAAGCGGCTCGCCATGACACACGGCCTCGACGAAAAACGTATCACGGCGCAAATGGCTGAGATCGATAAGCTCAACAAAAGATTCGCAGGAAAAATAACGATCCTGAAGGGAAGCGAGTGCGATATCCTAAGAGATGGCTCGCTCGATTTACCGGATAAAATTCTCGAAAAGCTCGATATTGTCGGCATTTCCGTTCATTCCTACTTCAATCTGTCGCGCGTAGAGCAGACGGAACGCATAAAGCGCGCCATGGCAAACCCAAATGCCGATATCCTATTCCATCCAACCGGCCGCGTTATAAACCGCCGTCCGGCATACGACGCCAATATGGAGGAGCTTATCGCGACCGCGAAAAAGACGGGGACGATCATGGAAATCGACGCTTTTCCTGACAGGTTAGACCTGAAGGATGAGCATATCCGGCTTTGCGTAGAGGCTGGCGTCAAAATGTCGATAGATTCCGACGCGCACGCACCGGCGCATTTTCCGTATCTCGAATACGGCATTGCGCAAGCGAGGAGGGGATGGGCAACGAAAGCAGATATCGTAAATGCATGGCCGGTCAAAAAGATGCTGGGATTTTTAAAGCAGTAAATATGTTACAATCATTTTATGAAAGACGAACCTTCTTCCTTTGAAAAGTTGCCAACCAAGAAACAGGTCGTCGCCGGATTCGTCATCTTTCGCCGCACTTCGGATGGCGTGAAATTTTTATTGCTCTATCGCCGAGGGAATTATTGGAATTTTCCGAAAGGCCATTTCAAGCCGGGCGAACGGACGATCGATGCCGCCCTTCGTGA
The DNA here is from genome assembly GCA_964442965.1 of uncultured Candidatus Saccharibacteria bacterium. Classification (GTDB taxonomy): domain Bacteria; phylum Patescibacteriota; class Minisyncoccia; order UBA6257; family 2-01-FULL-56-20; genus CAJAQL01. Next base: position 8,837 of record CAYUBE010000014.1, on the reverse strand, counting down.
ACTGGAGGAGGAAACCGGCATCAAAAAATCCGAATTGCGCATCGTTCCGAATTTTCGCGCCTATGAACGGTTTCATTTTCAGGTCGGCAATGAAAAGATCTTCGACACCGTCATCTTATTCCTCGCTGAAACGCATAAGGCGGACATACGGATCGAACCTCGTGAACACAGCGGCTACGGATGGTTCCTTCCGCGCGATGCGTCGAACATCATCGGAAAGAAATATGAAGATACAAGAAAAGTGTTGCGACAGGCGAATTTATTTCTCACTGAACGCCGCCGCAGATATCAGCAACATCGTCCCGTCGTGGAGCCGGAGAAAAAAGAACCTGAACGGCAGGAGAAAATAGAGAAGGAGAAATAAAATTTGCAATAGTCCGTCGTTTTCCTCACATACGAAAATGTGTTTGTCGCCCTCGCGGAGGCGAGGGTCTACGCTCCCTCGTCGTTCTTGGCTAAGTCTTTCCATTCTGGGTTCATGGTTTTAATGAGGCGTAATTTCCAGCTACGATTGTAGTGTTTCAATTGCTTTTCTCTTTGTATCGCCTCAATCAATGTTGAATATGATTCATAATAAACGAGTCGGCGTAATTGATGTTTCTTGGTAAATCCATCGAATGTTCCTGTGCAATGTTCTTGAATCCTCCTTGAAAGATTGTTGGTGATGCCGATATATAATGTTCCACCTGGATTATTGGTCAAGATATATATAAAATATTGTTTTTCCATAAGAAGAGTATGTCATATCCGAATTAAAAGGATATTAAAAAGCGTGGACCCTCGACCGGGTCGAGGGCGACATTATGTCAGCAAACGAACCTGAGGATAACAGATTAGGGGCGACGAAAAATCCCGCTTTCGGCGGGATTTTTCTATTAGAGGAAACCCCGGGCGAGGGCCATTGAAAACGGGTATACTGTGGTTATCTCACGCCCGAGCCCGGGGATGAATCAATCCCGGAGCGCAGCGGAGGCATGTTGCGTCAGACGTAGTTCAAAGGAAGCCCCGGGTGGAGCAGAGCGGAACCCGGGGAGGATGTCACTATCATGTTGTCACTTTACGGCTTCGAGGATCTTCTTGAATATCTTCGGTTCGTGTTCTGCGAGATCGGCAAGGATCTTGCGATCAATCGCGATCTTCTTCTTTTTAAGCATAGCAATGAGTTTGCTATACGAGACGCTTTCCTCACGGGCCGCGGCGTTGATCTTTACACTCCAGAGTCTCCGAGCATTCCGTTTCTTTTCCTTGCGCCCGCGAAACGCATGAGCTCCCGCATGAAGAAGCGCCTCCTTGGCTGCGCGTTCTTTCGATTTGCGGCCCCAACTAAAGCCCTTGGTTTCTTTAAGGATTTTATGGCGATGCTTTGTTGCATTAACTCCTCCTTTTACTCTCGGCATAGTATTAGTAGTTGATTATTTTTTTGATCGGATAATCAAGCGACAAAGTTTTCCGCTTGGTCTGGATCTTTCGCTGAGTTTTGCGCGTACGAAAATGATCCGTCGCGGTCGGGCGGCGAACAATCTTACCGTTTTTCGTGATTTTCACGCGTTTTGCCAAAGCTTTCGAAAAAGACATAGTGAAAATAATGGGTTAAACAACGAGGTTCAGTATAGAGGAGAATTGATTTTTTTGCAAATGACATATTTGTCATTCCGAGCTTTGCGAGGAATCTTTCTATTAGAGGAAACCCCGGGCGAGGGCCATTGAAAACGGGTATACTGTGGTTATCTCACGCCCGAGCCCGGGGATGAATCAATCCCGGAGCGCAGCGGAGGCATGTTGCGTCAGACGTAGTTCAAAGGAGGCCCCGGGTGGAGCAGAGCGGAACCCGGGGAGGATGTCACTTCCTTTGCAATAAAAAAGGCCGCAGGAATTTTGGGCCAGATATGTGGGTTTTTCACGCGCCACGTAGATTTCCTGGACATCTTCCTGCGGCTCCACAACACGCCTTCATTCATGTTGCTGCCCGAATGATAGCGCAAATGACTTTTAAAAGCAATCTAAAGAAAATAAAAAAATGGGACATCCCTCAAATTCACTAAGTGAATCATTTGGGATGTCCTGCTGGTGCCCTATATCTTTAGCGGGCCATGTTGCTTCACCGATGTTGTTGTGGTGAAGGGACGACCGCGTGTGTGTGCCGCGATTGTCCTGTGTGAAAATGATAACATAATAACCTCCGTAGTTATCGGGTTTTACGTTAATGTTGATTAGGAGAACCATCTTGAGGATAACACATATTTATTTACAAAAATAACCCTCATCTGTGGATAACTTTTAAGACGTTATTATTTGAGGAATCTCTATAAAAAAATGTCTCTCGCTTCATTCCCGCCTTCACTGAGGTTATGGCGGGCAAGCGGGATAATAAAAGGATAAGGCACAACAATTGCCTTATCCTTTTATCACTTTTGCAATCTGGACGCTCGGGCCATTCTGGCCGTAGCGCGGGGGATAGAGTTCGCGGTGTTCCGTCGGCAGCATTTTCAAAAATTCTTTTAACTTTTCCATGGCGAGGTCCTTATTCCGCTTTTCGCGACCCCGAAGCCGGAGCACCACTTCAATCGGGTGCCCTTCGGCAAAAAACTTTTCCGCCTGGCGGACTTTCACCATAAGATCGTTCTGCGCGGCGCGGACCGTGATCTGTACGTGTTTCATCTCCGCGCTTTTTTGCGCAGCCCGTTCTTTTTTCTCGCGTTTCGCTTCTTCATAGCGGAACTTGTCGTAACTCATGACGCGCGCCACGGGTGGTTTCGCGTTTGGAGAAATAAGGATGAGATCGACGCCTTCTTCGGGGCGCGTCAGCTTGATAGCATCCTCGCGCGACATGACACCGAGGTTTTCGCCTTTCTCGCCGATAATGCGAAGTTCCGAAGCGGTGATCTGGTGATTCATGAGTGGTCGCGGTGCCATAACGGGCATCGGACGACGCTGAAAACGGTTATTCATAGGAGGCATGGGAGCATTATAGCACAGCTTGTCATCCCCGCGAAGGCAGGGATCCATGCTTTTCTGTGTTATACTAATTTCATGGAAAACATATCATCAGCTCCGTCTTCTTCTTATCAAAAGCTTGGCAATCGGACGCTGTGGCTCATGCTATCGGAACAGATGTTGCCGAGCATCTTTATTTTTATTGCGGCGATTTTGCTTCTCGTTTTACAGGGAAATGGTGTTTTCAGAACGACACCGATCGCCGCATGGAGTTCTTATATCGTTCTCGGCGCATGGGCATTGTTCGTTCTCGTTTTTATCATTACGTTCCTTGCGGCGTATCTCACGTATGTAAATTATCTTTTTATGCTCGATACCGATGCCCTGAAAATCCGGCGGGGGATTTTAAGCAAAGAAGAAATCGCCATTCCTTACCGACAGATCCAGGACGTAGACGTCGACCAGAGCATTTCCGACCGCATCTGGGGCGTTGCACGGCTTGCCATCCTCACGGCTGGCCAGGAAAAAACCGGCGAAGGCAACGATGAATCGGAAGGCATTTTTCCCGCCATCGACCGCGTGCTGGCTGAATCTCTGCAAACCGAACTCCTGAAGCGTGCCGATATCGAAAAGGTGACTGACGAGAAATAATATTTCGGAACAGTCGAAGCTTGACAGATGTACGCCAATGGAGTTTTAATACTAACCAGCGTGAACGTATTGATTCACAATTTTAATAATTTAATTCAAGGGAAAAAGTTATGGATGTTGAGACGCTTGCTCAGACACTTATCGCTCCCAAGGGAGTGACAAGGATTATCGCAATGAACGTAGCGTTTATTGCCAGTGATCATTTTGTTATCGGAAAAGGGGCTGTGAATATTTCTTTCATAGCAAAAAATTTTGAACAATGGTTTCTTGAAAAGAAAGAAGAACCTTCTCAAGAATCCATTTTAAGGTATGGGGATCTTACTCAACGATGTGTCGATCCTCAAATCCTTGAACAGCTTAATGGTGGAGAAGCGGCTAGGGTTTCATTGGCAGAGTTTCATTATCTTCTGCAAAACCCCGGAACATTATATCTTGATGGACGTATGAACATATTTTTTGCCCTCGATATGAACGGGATACTCCGCACATTGGGTGCGTACCAATCTAAAGGGGGATGGTGTTTGTGCGCCACGGGTTCTGATTCGCGTTCTGACCGGCGCCCGATAGGATGCCGTATCTTTTCCCGTTTGTCTTTGTAGCTATTACGTTATTCTGGCCCTCGTCTCCTTTTTCAAATTTGAAAAGAGCGAGGGTCATTTTTATTGCTTTTCGCAGTATTTTGTGTTATTCTATATTCAGCGCAAAAGCGCACTTTGGGGACGCACTGGTTTCGATAGTGATGTTCCATGGGTTTGCGGGCCGTGGGCGACGACGTACTCGCCGCATCATCTAAACTGCCAACACAAAAGTTGCAGCTCCGGCGTTCGCGTTTGCCTAACCGGCTGACCGACATCGGGATCGGCGGACTCGGGTTCCTTGAGTCCATCACCGGTCTCATATAAGGGAACTTAATGCCGCCAGACGATCCTTACGGCGGCACGACATAAATGGATCAAACCCGTCTAACTTTTGTTAAACTACGCCCGTAGACGGCCCATCGGCTTCATCACTAGACGAGGGTCCGATTCCCTCCGTCTCCACTTCTTCGCCCTTACCAGGGCTACGAAGTGCACGCACAAGTTAATGCGTGATTTTGGATAAGATTTTGAGATCTCACGCGAAGAAGTGTCCTGCGTAGCTTTACGCGAAGCAGGACTTATTTTAGATATTTTTAATCTTCAAGATGTAGATTATAAGAATGTATTGCGTCTACATTCTCCAAAGTACAAAGGACAAAAGTTTTTACGTAGGCTTCAGTGAAAATGTTACTAGCAGATTAAAAGATCATAACCGACTTATCTCTCAATATACTTCATCAAGGGCACCGTATGAACTGATTTGGTATTGCGAATTTTCGAAAAAGAAAAAAGCTTTGAAGTTCGAGAAGTATCTCAAATCTGGATCTGGTTTTGCTTTTCGAAATAAGCACTTGATTTAATCGAAGCTCACTCGTGGTAAACCACAACTGACTTCCTTGAGTAAAACAAACGTCAAAGTGAATCGAGTGCCCCGAACGAGGTTGAGGGGCATATATCTCCGTTTCACTTCGCGGTGCAAGCACGATCCTGAAATCAGGAAGATTTTTGCCATGGAACGCGAAGTGGTGCCCCGCAGAGCGCGACGCGCGGCGTGGGACAAATTTTAGAATTTTCTAATCAAAGACCGATAGACTGCGTGGATGTATTTCGTTTATATATTACAGAGCGAAAAAGATAGAAGCTTTTATATCGGTTCAACTTCCAATCTTAAGAAAAGATTTGTTGAACACAATAATGGTAGATCAAAATATAGCGCTACCAAGCGGCCGTTTAAAATTGCATGGTATGGCTGTTTCGGAAGCAAGAAAAAAGCTTTAAGTTTTGAAAGATATTTAAAATCATCCTCTGGTTTTGCTTTTCAAAATAAGCACTTGATTTAATCGAAGCTCGCTCGTGGTAAATCACGAGCAAATCATCTTTCCCAGGTTTTGCTTTCGGGGGCAAAATCGACTTGGTATTCGGGGATGCCTAAGGAAATACCGTACTGTTTTGCTTCTTTATAAAGAAATGGATTTTCTCGGTCTATTTTGAAAACTTTATTGCGATAGATAATGTAGTGATATTTGTCGTTTTTATAATCGGTGTACCAAGCGTGTTCTTTGTCCAAGCTCTTGCTGAGCTTTTCGGCTATCGTATCGGCCTCGCTTTCTGGTATATCAACCAAATCCAACGTCCATTGCTTGATCCACGGAGTTTTATGTTTTTCGGTAACCGATTCAACTTCCTTTGAAACGATTTTCAATTGGTCTATAATGGATTTATCGTCCAGGCTTTCTTCAATGACAGTACCTCGGTAGTCCATATTTTTTATGCGAAATTTTTTATGACATCGAGCACGACGCCCTGGATCGCGAAGCCGGTATTGCCTTTGCGGACAATGATGGGCTGCATTTTTTTATTGGCGGGCTGAAGGCGGATTTGGCCGCGCTCCGCGAAGAAAGTTTTCAGCGTAACATCATTATTGTCGATGAGCGCGACGACTTTCTCACCGTTGTTGGCGGTTGCCTGATGTTTCACGAGAATAATGTCTCCGTCATTGATGTTCTCGTCGATCATGCTTTGGCCGACCACTTTCAGTGCATAGATATTCTTCGTTTCGTGAGGGAGTCGGTTTCGCGGCACGGCGATGATCTCCCGAGCTTCGAGCGCGGCGATCGGCGCGCCGGCAGCGATGAGACCCATGAGGGGAATCTGCACCATCTGTTCGGCGATATTTACGCTGATACCGCGCGGCTGGTTGTCGTCCTTATTAAGATAGCCAAGCGCCTCAAGCGCTTTCACGTGGTGATGCGCCGTCGACACCGAAGAAAGCTTGAGATGAGTTTTGATCTCCTCGAGTGACGGCGCATAGCCGTTCTTCTTGCGATAGGCTTTGATGAAATCGAGCGTTTCTTTCTGACGTTTGGTAATTTGGGTCATGGTTTATTTTTCGTCATCCCGGGCGGTCAATTCGTCATGCTGAACGTTAGTGAAGCATCTTTTCGGTCGGAAAAGATTCTTCGTCCTCGCTATGGCGGGACTCAGAATGACGGATGAAAAGCTCAGAACGGCACTTTCTATTTATTTTCGACTCTTTAACTATACCACAACGCAACCCTGTCAAAAGGGAGTTATCCACAGGCCCCAAAATTGAATTATGCCCTACCTTTTGGACGGTTTCTTACTTGCTAACTTGTAGAAATTAGCAAGTAAGAAATTAGAGACTATTTCAGTATCTGGTCGATCTGGGAGTAAAGTTCTTCCTTGGTGTCGTTATTTACGAGACGGTAATCGGCAAGCTCGATACAGCGTGCAAGATTTTGCTTTGCTGGATCGGTCGCGTGCATTTCCCGCGTTTCGTCGGCGAGGAATTTTTCAAAAGAAACATTATCTTTTGCGCTCCCGCGCGCGGCGATACGTTCGTAACGGATTTTCGGATCAGCATCGATTGCAAAAAGCAGAAAGTTTCCTTTCGACCGAAGCGCCTGCACTTCGCCCTCGGTGCGGAGAGATTCAATAACAGCATTCATTCCCGCGGCCGCAGCTTCTTTATAAAGCGCCTCGGCGATGTAGCTTGGCGAGTATGTCGCGCGGAGATCATTTGCTACCACGGTCATGCTGTCACGATTTACGGGAAGACCGCGACGTTCGATCTCGCGAACGATGAATCCAGTCATGGAATAATGCGCAAAACCTTTCGTTTGGAGATACTCGACAACAGTTCCTTTGCCCGCGCCGAGCGTTCCCGTGATGCCGATGATTGTCATGTGATATACTTATAGCATGAATTCCGAGCGATTGGAAAAACCATTTTTCGCAGTGTTGCTTGTGTGCGCCATCATTCTCGCGCTTCTCGTTTTTCTCCCTGAATTGAACGCTATCGTCCTCGGTGCCGCGTTCGCCATCTTTTTCCACCCGATCTATATGCGCATCCGGCGCGGTATGCCGAGCCATGACGGGCTTGCCGCGTTCATCACGGTTCTCATCGGCGCGATCGTGATCGTCGTGCCGCTCACATTTTTCGGCTACGAACTCTTTTCCGAAGCACAGGGACTCTATGCGCACCTTGCTTCCGGAGGGATCGCGTCGCTTGAAAATTTGATAACAGCAAGATTGGGGAGCGTGACGAGTGGTTTCCAGGGAAGTTCGAACGGCACATTTTCTCTGGTCAATGTTGACTTCAGCCAGTATGCCACGCAGGCCATGGGAACGGTCGCCGCGAACGCCGGTGCGCTCCTGTCAAGCATCGGCGGGGTTGCGTGGACATTCTTCCTCGCTTTTTTCGTTTTCTTTTATCTGTTGAAGGATGGCGGAAGATTCAGGAAGCTCGTCGTGCAAAGCGTTCCGCTCGCGGATGAGCGCGCGGACGGCATCGTCGAGAAGATGGTCGGCATGACAACCTCGATTGTGCGCGGGTCACTCCTCATGGCAATCGTTTGGGGCGTAGTCGTCGGTATTGAGCTTTTGATATTCGGCGTTCCGAATCCCGTGCTCTGGGGTGCCATTGCCATTCCGGTCGCCTTTATTCCCGTCATCGGCGTTGCCGTCGTCCTCGTCCCCGCCATTCTCTACGTCGGGCTCGTGGCCGGATTTATGAAGGCGCTCATTTTTGCCGTTGTCACGTTCGCCGTTTCCATACTTTTGGAAAATATCCTTCATCCCAAATTCATCGGACACGGAAAAAACATTCATCCCTTGCTTCTGCTCTTGAGTGTCCTTGGCGGCATCTCGTTCTTCGGACCGATCGGGCTTTTCCTCGGTCCATTGGTACTGAGTCTGTCGCTTGCACTGTTTGAGATCTACCCAACAATGATTACAGAGAAGTAAGGTTGCCGATTTTTTATAGTTGAGGTAATCTGAGCGAGCAACAAACAGCGCATCGCCGTTGTAGCTCAGCTGGTAGAGCAACTCCATGGTAAGGAGTAGGTCGCCGGTCCAAATCCGGCCAACGGCTCAAAAAATAAGTACTTGATTCGGTTCAATAAAAAAATTGGAGATGCTACTTCGAGAGAACGCAATAATGGACTAGCCCATTATTAACGTCTCATCTAACCACATAAACGCGAATTATATTTTAGAACCCATCCTATGAACTCCTATGAACGAAAACTACTATAAAACTCTTCCTAAAAAACGTATGGGCTCGGGAGTTCTTTTTCTGAATGATCCTGGAGAGATTCCGTAAAGGACCCGATTCTTTAGACAGTATTTCTCGGCGATTTTCCGCCGATTTTT
>CAYUBE010000013.1:0-25603 GCA_964442965.1 uncultured Candidatus Saccharibacteria bacterium | reverse complement strand
TTTTTCGTCTATGTTGACCGCCGGAAAAACACACTTAATGCTCCTTAACTCAAAACTTATGTTAAACCCGAAGTAACAGCGAGGGGAACCTGCCCCGAGCCAGTAGAGACTGGTTGTTGCTTGCGTAGTTGTGGCGGCTCGCCGGCGGCGATACAAATTGCCAAAGGGAAAAAGTCCACCGAGGTTAGGAAGATTATCAAGCGCGCAACGCAATAGCCCCAACATTCTGAGTGGGTTTCGTTTAAACGGAACCCACTTTAATCTAATATCCAAAAGAAGGAGGAAGATATGTTTGTAAAAATACGTGATGATGGTAATAAAAAGATTGCCTATTTCATTGATTCCCGAAAAATGATAGGTGTCAATGAGGTTGGTGCTGTCGTTCTCGAATTATTGTGCAATCAAACGCTCGATATTCAAGAAATTGTTAAAAAGGTTTCCAGTGACTACGGATTGACCGAAGATGCAGTGGCATCTGATATCAATGATTTTTTGAAACAGGTCGGATCTGAGCTTGCCCCAAATAAGTTTAGTTTTTCTGAGCAGTCACAGACCGAAATCCCTCTCGGTGTCGAACTTGAAATTACGACAGGTTGCAATCTTCGTTGTTGGCACTGTCTTCAGACTGGATACCCAGGGAAGTGTATGCCAGATGACCATGTGTTAAGAATTTTAGATATTTTGGCTGATGCAGGGGTTTTTGAAGTTAGTATTATCGGCGGGGAACCCTTTATTCATCCGCATCTTCGCAAAATCCTTGAACACTGCGCGAAACGTGAGTTTGCAATCAATATAGTAACGAACGGTACCCTGCTGAACGCTGATATCGTTGCGTGGCTGGCTGATATCGATCGTCTCTCTGTCTTTGTAAGTGTGGATGGCCCCGAGAAAGAACACGATCGAATTCGTGGACGAGGAAATTTTGTCCGCACATCGGTAGCATTGCAAAGTCTTGTGAAAAAGGGCATTGCAACGGAAGTGCTCTTTACCCTTAATGCCCTGAATGCTGGTGCGTATCGGACGGTTTTAAATTATTGTAGAGAATGCGGCGTGCCGTGCAACTTCAATCTTTTTAAGCCGTTCAAGGCGACGCAGTCAGAACTGATATTGAATCCGCAAAGATTTTTCGAAATAATAATCGACCTTTTTCAGCTTCGAAAAAATGGCGAATACCAAGTCGGGATTTCCAATGCTGCAATCGTTGGAGAACTATTAGGTAGTCCTCACAATGAATGTAGAGCCGCCCAATCTGGACTAGTGATTACGACTGACGAACGTACGTTGACCTGCCCGTCGCTCTTGTTCGCTGGATACTATCAAGACGAAGCGTTACCACGGTTTGACGAACACTTCCTTGAGACGTGGCGTTGTCATCCGATGTTTACGAGTTTCAGATCGAATGGTTTTCGTGGTTGTCAGGCTCGTGCATTTATCTTTTGTCACGACGTGACTTCTAGTGATCCATACGACCTCGCTGCATTTAAGAGGTATCTTACTGCAACGAAGAGGGCAATATGAGGTTATAAATTTAATAACGGGGGCGGGAAACATCCAAAAATCCTGCCCCCATTTTCTATATAACCCATTGCTAAACTTTTTGATCTATGAAAAAATGAGCATAGAATATTAATAACTACACTTCACGAAAGTAAAAAAGGAGGATTGATATGATCCAAATAAAGAACATTTCCAAAAGCTATGGATCGTTAAACGTCCTCTCGGGCGTCTCGTTTTCGCTCGAAGAGGGGCAAAAAGTTGCGCTGGTCGGCTATAACGGCACGGGAAAGACGACACTCCTGAAGATTCTTGCAGGTGAGGAGACTTTCGATGCAGGAACGTTCAAAGTCTCAAAAACAGCCAAGATAGGCTACCTTCCGCAGGACATGAGTCTTGCTGGAAATGAAACGGTCGTCCATTATCTGAAACGAATTTCTGGTATTGGTCAGTTGGAAGAAGAAATTGCCCGTTCTGGAAAATCTTCGGAGGCGGCTCAAGCTGCGTATGAGGCAAGAGATGGCTATGCATTTTCGCACCGCATGGAGATTATGCTTACCGGCTTCGGACTCACCGAGGCTGACGCAAATCGAACATTAGCAAGTTTGAGCAGCGGACAAAAGAGTAAAGTAGGACTGGCGGGCATTCTTCTCGCGGGGGCTGATCTCCTGTTGCTTGACGAACCGACAAATAATCTTGACCTGCCTGCGCTTATCTGGCTCGAAACTTTTCTGCAGAAATCAAAGGCTGCTGCCATCATTGTCTCGCATGATCGCCGTTTCCTCGATATTGTGGCAAACAAGATTTTTGAGCTTGATTGGCGAACAAAAACACTTACCATAACAAATGGTAATTACAGTAACTACCTTGTTCAATGTGCCAAGCGGCGCCTGCGACAAAAAGAGGCTTACGAAGCTCAACAGGAGGAAATCTTTCGGTTATCCGAAAGAGCATCCGTCCTAAAGGCGCGCGCGCAGAGGGGATCGCAGTGGACAGGCAGCGATAATGATAAATATATCCGTGGTTTCAAACGAGATCGCGCCGCTCATTCAGCAAAAGGTGCAAAGGTGATCGAGACACGGATCAGGCAAATGGACAGGATTGGAAAACCCGTAGAACGAAAACCCTTTGCCATACCGCTCATACCCGATGAAAATCACAATAACCGCGATATTGCGATTCGTAATCTCGTCGCGGGCTATCCCGGGGGTTTCACGCTTGGGCCGACATCGCTCGATATAAAATTTGGTGGGCGTGTTGGCATACTAGGTCTGAACGGATCGGGAAAATCAACACTTCTTAAGACTATCGGCGGCTATCTGACTCCCCTTGAAGGAGAGATTGCCATGGGTAGCGGCGTGATACTCGGGGATATGATGCAAGAATATGATTCGTTGCCTCGCGATGTTTTGCTTCTCGAATACATTGAAAAACGTGCTGGCGTGAATGAAGAACACGCCCATGGAGTTCTTGGTGGCTTCGGGTTTAATAAAACGCATGCAAGAACTAATATTGGCGCCCTGAGTCCGGGTGCTCGCGCAAGACTACTCCTCGCACTTTTTTCGATTCTCTCAGTAAATGTTCTATTATTGGACGAGCCGACAAACAACCTTGACCTTGAGGCAATGGAGGCGCTTGAAGAGACGCTCATGAGCTATCATGGCACGATCCTTGCCGTCTCCCATGACCGTACCTTTATGGAAAAACTTTCGTATGATGATTTATTGCTCGTCGAACAGGGGATTATTAGACATATTAAGGATTATCAAACATACCTTGCGGCGATCGAAAAATATACAAAGCGAATGTTCAAGACTCTCTGTTTAAATTGAAACGATAACGGCGTCAGAATGACGCCGCTTTTTATGGATCCCAGTCCCGAACGCAATCGAAAAGAACGCATCTCGACCATCTATCACGAGTTAATGCAATTTCCTCTTTAGTTGGCATTACTGGGATAAATGTAGAGAAGCTGGTCTGTCCGATCAGGAAATTCATAATTTTAAGGAGTCGCTTACGGTGCTTCTGAATCCGATTTTAGAAAGGAGAGGTTTGCCACTGGATAACGGATACTCAGTGCATCAGGAATTCCGAAAAAAATGGACGTCGCTCTACGAGGAATATCCTGACTTCCCGATCTTCTTCGAAAAAGCATTGGCGATATATAAAAACTATCCGATGGAAGAACATAATTAAATAAATCTATGAAAAAACAAATCGTGCGGTTTGTGGTTGATGAGGATCTGGATATTGAAAATCATCTGATTGGCATCTGGACGTACAAGAAAAAACTTCACTCGCTCGTTCCAAAGGAAAATGAGCGTTATGAAAAACTTTTCAAACTGTCTCCTGCCAGCAGAAAACGCTTTATCGCTAAAGAACTTACGTGGCGATATTCCCCGCCGAAGAAAAAGTTCTTGAAAATGATCGCCGATGACATGAATGCCGCATGGGCAAAGATGGAAAAGGATTTTATCAGGAGAATCGAGAAGATCCATAATCGGCCATTCGCGTTCTCGCGAATTCGTGGTGTCCTCTCTTCGGCTGGCAGATTTGGCTACGACCTGAAACATCGATGGTTTGCGACCAGTATGTTCAGTAATACGTTCGCCGCGACGGACACCGCAATGCACGAGCTGATGCATTTTATGTTTCTGACCTATTATCTAAAAACTTGCCAGGAACAAGGATTGTCCGAGGGACAGATATGGACCATTAAAGAATCTTTTACTACATTATTAAATGTTGAATTCGACGACTTACGGTTCAATTGGGATAAGGGATATCCGGAACATAAAGAGCTAAGAATCGTGATTAGAAAGGCGTGGCTTAAATATCATGACTTCGAAAAAACGCTTGATAAGGCCATAACCTTTACCAAGAAAAACCAGAGAGATACGCGTGCCCCCGTAGGAGTTTCTAAAAACATGAAATACCGGTTATAGAAAGAACGTACTCTAAAAAAATCAGGCTGCTGGAGAATATCCAAACAGCCTGACTAGCGCGACCATCTTTATTGTTTTTCAGATGGCCACACCTTCCTAAGAACCCATAACCCAAGTCGGGACCATGGCCGAAACAGGAGAACGTTGTAGAGAAGCGCGCTTTTTCTCTCGTGCTCTCTGAACAACCCTTTCGTTGCCCAATATTCCTGACCGGGAATATTTGAGTCATAGACCTCTTCCGCAGCGCAACCGATTATTTCAAACCTATCATTGAAATAAAGTCGGTTTACTGTCTCGAAGGAGAGAAGTGTGCGTTCTAAATGCTGAGGGTGATCGATGACAATCATCTTCCCCCTCATTATGCACTGGGCGATTTTTAAAGCCTCAACCGCGTTATTATGAGTGCGGTAAGACTTATTCTCCTTCACGCAGGAAGATTTTAGTCTTGGAAAGAACGCAGCGAGCCATCCCTCCATTGACTCTGCCTCGGTCACGCCTATTTTATTTTTATAACCTCCGGACAAGATTATTATGTTTTCGGGTCGCCATAGTTCGGCGGCCTTTTTAATAATTGCCTGATTTATCCGGCTGGTGCTTCCATCGGTGTGGAGGCCATTTCCTATGCAAACGATATAGTCCACTATCTTTCACCTCCTTCCGGTGATTTTGTGATGTAAAAAGACTGGGATAAATATAGCAGAGAATCATAGTTCTGTCAATATTTTTTGGCTAAATTTCATTAAGGCCTGACAGAAGACATGTTTTAAAAAGATGGATTCCCGCCTGCGCGGGAATGACAAGAGGGGAAGATGAATCCCTGCTTTGGTTCGATTACACTCGCCACGAGTCGCCAGAATGACAAGGGGAGGGAGATGAACCTCGGTTTTCGTAGGAACGACAAAAGAGAAGATGGATTCCCGCCGGAGTTTATCCCCGTGAAGGCGGGGACGGGAATGACAAGAGGGGCCGAAGCCGTTGACAAAGAACCCTTAGTTCCTGTATCCTTTCTCTGTAGTTTGAGATGGGTTTTGCCCGTCTTTCTTTATATCAATGCCAACCATTCAACAACTGGTAAAAAAAAGAAGGAGATCGGCGAAGGCGAAGACCAAGGCGCCGGCGTTGTCTTATTATTTCAATACCATAAAGAACAAGCCGGTTGATTCAGGATCACCTTTCAAGCGAGGCGTTTGTTTGAAGGTTTTTACGACGACGCCGAAGAAGCCGAACTCGGCGCTCCGAAAAGTTGCGCGCGTCCGCCTCACGAACGGCATGGAAGTGACGGCATATATCCCAGGAGAAGGACATTCTTTGCAGGAGCACTCGATCGTGGTGGTGCGCGGCGGCCGCGTGAAAGATCTTCCGGGTGTTCGCTATCACGTGGTCCGCGGCGTCTTGGACGCAACGGGCGTGGCAAACCGGAAACAGCAGAGGTCGAAATATGGGGCGAAGAAGCCTAAAGCAAGTTAACCACGAATCGTCATCCTGAGCGGAGCGAAGGAACCTTTCTCAAAAGACTAAGAAAAGATTCCTCGCAGAGCTCGGAATGACATAAAAACATTATGAGAAAGAAACGCATTTATAAAAAGTATCGCACACCGGACCCTGTTTACGGGCGGGTTGATTTAGGGAGATTTGTGAATTACGTCATGAAGGACGGCAAGAAGTCCACGGCGGAGCGCGTGGTATACGGTGCTTTCGATGAAATAAAAAAGATCACGAAAGAAGATCCGATCGCCGTTTTTGAAAAGGCGTTCGAGAACGCATCGCCGCTCGTTGAAGTAGTTTCAAAGCGCGTCGGCGGCGCGAATTATCAGGTGCCGATGGAGGTTCGTCCCGAGCGAAAGTTCGTGCTTGCGACGCGATGGCTCATCGGCGCGGCCCGTTCGAAGAAAGGAAAGCCGATGGCGGTGAAACTTGCGGAAGAATTGATTGCGGCTTCGAAAAACGAAGGCGCGGCGATAAAAAAGAAGCAGGATACGCACCGGATGGCCGAAGCGAATCGCGCATTCGCACATTTCGCAAGATAATAGATAGCGACTAGCCACTAGCCAATAGGGTATAAAAATCCCTAGTGGCTATGTCCTAGTGGCTAATATCTAAATTCCATGCCCAGAAAATATCCCATCGAAAAAATCAGGAACATTGGTATCATCGCGCATATTGATGCGGGAAAAACGACCGTTTCAGAACGGGTGCTTTTTTATACCGGCGTTTCGCACAAGATCGGCGAAGTGCATACGGGCGATACGGTGATGGATTGGATGGAGCAGGAGCGCGAACGTGGCATCACGATCACGTCGGCCGCCACAACCGCGTTTTGGATTCCGACGGAACGGAACCACGACAAAAATTTCGAACATCAGATCAACCTCATCGACACTCCGGGACATATCGATTTTACGGTGGAAGTAAAGCGGTCGCTTCGTGTTTTGGACGGCGCGGTCGTCGTTTTCGACGGCGTCGCGGGCGTGGAACCGCAATCGGAAACGAACTGGCGCTATGCGGACGAATACAACGTGCCGCGCATCTGTTTCATCAATAAGCTTGATCGCATGGGCGCGAGCTTCAAAAAAAGTTTTCAATCGATCATTGACCGCCTGACGCCGAACGCGATTCCGATACAATTGCCGGTGGGGCTCGAATCGGACATGAAAGGAGTTATGTGTTTGTTGGAAAACAAGGCATACGGTTTTGATGGCGAGCATGGCGAGAAGATCGTTGAGATCGAAATTCCGGCGGAGATGAAGGCCGAAGTCGAAAAGGCACGCCACGATTTGATCGAAAGGATTGCAGAGAATGATGATGAAATGATGTCCGCGTATCTTGACGGAAAAGAACTCGCGCTCGAAGATCTCCGCCGCGTTTTGCGCAAGGCGGTCATTGCAAACAAGATCGTGCCGGTTCTCTGCGGCTCCGCTTTAAAAAATAAAGGCGTGCAGTTTATGTTGGATGCGGTCGTTGATTACCTTCCAGCACCGACCGATCTGCCGCCGGTCAAAGGCCATGATCTGAAAACGGACGCCACGATTGAGCGCCATCCGAACGACACCGAGCCATTTTCCGGCCTCGCGTTCAAAATCGCGAGCGATCCGTTCGTGGGGAGCTTGGCGTTTTTCAGAAATTATTCGGGCATTGTGAAGCGCGGTTCCTATATTTTGAACTCGACCAAGAACGTGCAGGAGCGCATCGGCCGTATCGTCCGTATGCACGCAAACCAGCGCGAAGAAGTCGATGAAATTTATTCGGGCGAGATCGCCGCGATCGTGGGGCTCAAGAGTACGACGACAGGCGATACGCTCTGTGATCCGGACCATGCCATCATTTTGGAAAAGATAACCTTCCCGGAGCCGGTCATCGGCATCCGCATCGAACCGAAAACGAAAGCCGACCAGGAAAAAATGGGTACGGCGCTCCATCGCCTTGCCGAAGAAGACCCGACGTTCCGCGTTGCGGGCGATCCCGATACGGGCGAGACGATCATTTCCGGCATGGGAGAGTTGCATCTCGAAGTCCTTGTTGACCGCATGAAGCGCGAATTCGGCGTAGAAGCAAATGTTGGCCGGCCGCAGGTCGCTTATAAGGAAACGATCATGGGCGAGGGAGAAGCGGAAGGAAAGTATATCAAACAGTCCGGCGGCCGTGGCCAGTACGGCGACGTCTGGCTCCGCGTGAAGCCGCTTGAGCGCGGGAAGGGATTTGTCTTTTTGAACGAGATCAAAGGTGGCGCGATCCCGCAAGAATTCATCAACCCGACGGAAAAAGGTGTCAAGGAATCGCTCGACCGCGGTATTCTTGCCGGATATCCAGTGATCGATGTGGAGGTGACGCTCTACGACGGATCATTCCATGAAGTCGATTCTTCCGAAGCGGCGTTCAAGATCGCCGGTTCCATGGCATTCCAGGAAGCTGCGAAGCGCGCGAAGCCTGTTATTTTGGAACCGATCATGAAAATTCAAGTGCTCATTCCGACCGATTTCCTCGGCGAAATTACCGGTAGCTTGAACTCAAAGCGCGGCAGGATCGAAGAGATCACTGACCGGCCCGGCCTTAAAGTTATCGACGCAAAAGTGCCGCTTTCCGAAATGTTCAGCTATACGACCGAATTGCGGTCTATGACGCAGGGCAGAGGATCGTTCACGATGGAGTTCGATCACTATGAGCCAGCGCCGAGCAATGTGGCACAGCTAATCATTGAAGGGAAAAAGCGATAAATAAAATCCGATAGGAAAAAGAGAGCAGGTTAACCTGCTCTCTTTTCTGTGTTCTATGTGAAAATGGATTCTTATCTGTGCGGGAATGACAGGAAGGAGAAAGAAAAAGGGATTTCTCGCTGGGCTTTCGCTTTCGTGTAAACTGTTGGCTGACAGGTGGGATGACAGAAATGAGATGAATTAAAAAATTATTAAAGAAAGTTTGACTCCGCACCGCAGGGTTTTATGATTGACGTATGCAAAAAATGACATTAGAAAAACTGGCAGAGATGATGCAGGGAGAATTTCTTGCGATCAGAGAGGAGTTCAATGTAAAATTTGACCGGCTAGAACAGCGTATGGATAAGTTGGAGCAACGAGTAGAAAATATGGAACAAAGAATAGGTGCCATAGAACGGCGTATTGATCAGATGGAATCGCAAATAGACCTTATGTGGGGCGAGCTAAAAGAAATTAAGAGTCAATTAAATACGGTTGACTCCCGTGCTGAAGTTGCAACCTTGGCGATCCGTATGGGAAGAGTTGAAAAACGATTAAAAACAAGACCAGCGTAAGCTTGCGGCGACCATTTGTTGTATAATAGAACAAATGACTGACGACCAATTGCTTGATCAAATTCAGAAACAGGGATTGCTCCCTGCGGTGACGGTGGCCAGGGTAAAGCGCGATGTTCTCGTGGGCGGCGAGACGGCGGAAGCTATTATTGATCGGGAACGCCTGATCCCCGACGTGAAGGTTGCGGAATTGAAGAGCTCCCTCGTCAATGTTCCCTATCAGAAAATAGACACCCAGGCGGTTGACGAAAAGCTTTTCGGGATCATTCCGGAAGAAACGGCACGTACCTACGGCGTGGTGCCGATATCTCTCGCCGATAATCTCTTGATTGTCGGCATGCTGCATCCTGACAATGCCAAGGCGCAGGACGCCGTGAAGTTCGTTGCCCGCCAGAATCATATGAATCTCGGCGTTTACCTTATTTCTTACGGTGATTGGCAGGCGGTCCTGCGCCGTTATTCTCCCTATCGTTCGGAGATTGCGAGGGCGGTGCAAACTTTAAATGTGAAAGAGGGCACGTCGAGCCAGGCGGCCATCGACCTTGCGGCATCCAAGGGAGATGAGGATGCTCCTATCATTAAAATTGTTGCGGATACTTTAAAAGAGGCTGTTTTCAGCCGTGCCTCGGACGTGCATATCGAGCCGCAGGAAAAATTTCTCCGTGTGCGGTTTCGCATCGACGGCGATCTCCAGCAGGTTGCGTCCCTGCCGGTCGAGCTCGCTCAGCCTGTCATCTCGCGCGTCAAAGTCATTTCGAGCCTGAAAATCGATGAAACGCGTATCCCGCAGGATGGCCGCTTTCGGTCGCGGCTTCTCGATAAAGATATCGACTTCCGCGTATCAACATTCCCGACTCCCTTGGGCGAGAAGGTCGCCATCCGCGTGCTCGATCCCACGACCGGCCTAAAAAATTTTGAAAGCCTGGACCTTCGCTATAAAAACCTCGAATCAGTAAAAGCAGGACTCGCAAAACCGTTCGGTATGATTCTGCTTACGGGTCCCACCGGATCAGGCAAGACAACGACACTCTACGCGTTTTTACAGGAGCTGAACAAGGAAACGGTGAATATCGTATCACTCGAAGATCCCGTGGAATATTTTGTGTCCGGCGTGAACCAATCGCAAGTGCGGCCGGAGATCGGCTATGATTTTGCGTCAGGGCTTCGCGAAATCCTTCGGCAGGACCCCGACGTCATCATGGTAGGCGAGATCCGCGATAATGAAACGGCGAGCCTTGCCGTTCAAGCGGCCCTGACTGGCCACATCGTCCTTTCGACGCTCCACACGAATAATTCTGCCGGCGTCGTGCCGCGGCTCATCGATATGAAGATCGAACCGTTTCTTTTGCCGGTCGCCATGAACCTCATGATCTCCCAACGGCTCGTGGGGGTTCTCTGCCCGAACTGCAAGGCCCAAGAAGAGGCGTCGGCCCAAATGCAGGAGATTATAGGAAAAACTCTCGCCGGCCTGCCGGAGGAGGTTACGGCATCTTATCAAAAACCGTACAAGATATGGCGCGCAAAAGGCTGCAGTGTATGTAAGGGAAAAGGCATTCAGGGACGGGTGGCGATTTTTGAGGTGCTTCGGATGTCACCGGAGTTCGAGGAGATCATCACGGGCAATCCCACTATTCAAAAGATAACCCAGGAGGCGAAACGTCAGGGGATGGTCACGCTTCGTCAGGACGGCATGATCAAAGCTCTCGAGGGCTTGGTGTCGATCGAGGAAATTTTGCGCGAAACGGAAGAGTGAAGAAGATTTAAGAATAAAGATTCTTGATTCAAGAAAGGAAACTTATGGTATACTGAAGCAACCTTCTCGATTCTGGAATCTTGAATCATTAATCTATCAAAATTATGGACGATTACAAGCAGAAGCTCACCGATCTTTTAACAGAAACAGCGCGGCAGAACGCCTCCGACTTGCACTTGGCTGTTGGCCGAAAGCCGACCCTCCGCGTCGATGGCGTGCTGGTACCCCTCGAAAAGGAACCGATTATGACTCCGGAAACAGCCGAAGGCATCATCTTCGAGCTCATGACGATGCCGGGACAGAAGGAGAAGCTTATGAAGGATCGGCAGATCGACTTCGCCTACAGTTTTGAAGATAAGGCCCGATTCCGCGTGAATGCCTACTTTCAGCGCGGCTATCTTGCGGCGGCGCTCCGCCTTATCCCGTCGCGGATCAGGACGGTCGAGGAACTGAATCTTCCTCCGATCATGCACGACTTCACGAATCTTTCCCAGGGGTTTGTGCTGGTGGTCGGTCCTGCTGGCCATGGCAAGTCGACGACGCTCGCGGCGGTGCTCGACGAGATCAATCGCGCACAATCGGACCATATTATCACCGTCGAGGATCCGGTCGAATATCTTTTTACCCAGGACAAATGCATCGTTTCCCAGCGCGAAGTCGGCAGTGATACGACGGGATTTCATGCAGCCCTCCGGACGATTCTCCGCCAGGATCCGGACGTCATCATGATCGGCGAGATGCGCGATGCCGTTTCCATTTCGACGGCGATGACGGCGGCCGAGACCGGCCACCTGGTTTTTGCGACCCTGCACACGAACTCCGCGTCGCAGACCATCGACCGCATCATCGACTCATTTCCTGCCGAACAGCAGGGCCAGATATCATCACAGCTTGCAGCGACACTGGTCGCCATCGTTTCCCAGAGGCTCCTCCCGCGCATTTCGGGTGGCCGCGTACCTGCGCTTGAGATCATGATTGTGAATCCCGCGATCAGAAATCTCATCCGTGAACGTAAGGTATACCAGATCGATCTTGTCATTGAGACGAGCCTCCAGGAGGGTATGGTGACCCTGAATCGTTCTCTTGCCAATTTGGTGAAGAACAAGGAAGTTTCATTCGATAACGCGTCACTCTATTCATTGAATCCCGCGGAACTCCAGATCCTTTTGGAAAAGATGTGATCCCGCAGGGCGGAGTCGTCCCCGTGAAGGCAGGGGTCCATGCTTTCAAGATAATAAAAAAGAAAACGCACGGATTCCGGCTTTCACCGGAATGACAAAAGAAGTGCCGGAGCGACAGAAAAGAAAATGAAATTTAAATATCAAGCGAGAACCAAAGAGGGAGAATTGCAGGCGGGATTCGTTGATGCCGGTAATCGCGACACGGCGCTTCAGATTTTGGCGGGCCACGACTTATTTGTCTTAAGCATCGTTTCCGCGGATGAAAAGCCATGGTATGCCGCGATCACGGGATTTGCAAACCGTGTGCGACGGCGGGACATGCTCATTTTCACGCGCCAGCTCGCGACGCTTCTTGATGCGCGGCTTCCCCTGAACAATGCCCTGGTTACGCTTCAGGAGCAGACGACGAACGAGGTTTTAAAGGAGGCTGTTGGCCAGATCTCCCAGGATATCGACAGTGGCCTCTCGTTTTCCCAGGCGCTCGAACGGCAAGGGAAGCTGTTCCCTTCTTATTACACGGCCATGATTAGGGCGTCGGAAGTTACGGGAAATCTGAACGAGGCGGCGACGTTCCTGGCTGATTATACGGAGCGCGAGGGAACGTTAGCTTCGAAGGCGTCATCCGCCCTCGTCTATCCGGGCGTGCTTTTAGCCCTCTTTTTGGTTGTTTCCTTTATCCTCCTGACCTTCGTCTTCCCGCAGATCCAGCCGATATTCCAGGAAAGTAATGTTTCCATCCCGTGGTATACCCAGGTTTTCCTGGGCCTGGGAACCTTTTTGCAGGAGTGGTGGCCGGCCGTCCTTATTGCCATTTTCTTTCTCGCTACCATCGTGGTCGACTATTTTCAATCGGAGGAAGGGAAGGCATTGTGGGATGAGGGACAGATACGTTTGCCGATTTTGAAAAAAGTATATCTCCCGCTCCTTATGGCGCGGTTCGGCAATGCCATGACACTGCTCATCCACGGAGGGATTCCTATCGCCCAGTCGCTTGAGATCATGGCGGCCATGATGGATAGCGCACCTTATACCGAAATCCTGCGAAGCGTGACGGAAGACGTGCGGCAGGGCCAACTGCTTTCGGCAAGTCTTGCCGGGCATCCCGAATATTTCCCTACGCTTGTCTCCCAGATGGTTGGCATCGGTGAGACAACCGGAAAAACCGAGGAGATGTTCAGCCGCGTAGCGGCGATCTATACCCGCGAGGCGAATCAGGTCGCTGATAATCTCGCCGATCTCATTCAGCCGATTCTCCTGATCGGCATGGGATTGCTCGTCGGCTTACTTTTCGCTTCCATCTTGATCCCGCTGTATAGTTTGACGGCGAGCATGTAGAACTGCGTATGGTATAATAAAAAAGTCGAAAAATAACTATTTTACTATGAAACAGCAGAAAAAACAGGGGTTTACCCTCATTGAAATTCTTATCGTGGTTGCCATTATCGCCATTCTGGCTTCGGTTGTTCTGGTTGGTTTGGGACCGACCCAGCAGCAGGGCCGAGATGCGCGCCGCCTTTCCGATCTTCGAGAGACGCAGACCGCGCTCGAACTGTACTACAATCAAAACGGGGATTATCCGGCCGCAAGTTCGTGGGGACCCCAAACAACGGCAGGTACGTTGAGTTATATACTTGTTAACGCAGGCATCGGTGTGAGCCAGGTTCCAAACGATCCGACCAACGGGAAAACCTATTACTATTCACAGGAGGGTGGCGGTACCTCGTATGTTATCGGTGCAGTACTCGAAAATGCAAGCAACCCAGCGTTCACCGGCTATACGGTGCCATCAGTGGGGATTCCAAGCGGCATGAAAAGCTGTACGAAGGCCGATAGCGAATATTGCCTCTCATTATAAGATTTCTTGGTGGGAATAAAAAATCTCCGCGAAAACCTCACGGGGGTTTTGTGTTACCATAGACACATGACATTCATCTTCCTGTTTATCTTCGGCCTCGTGATCGGCAGTTTTCTGAATGTTGTTTCGATGCGGTATGACGGTGAGTATTTTGTTCTTGATCCGAAGGTCATCGGCGGGCGTTCCCATTGTTCCCATTGTGGCAGGACGCTCAGGTGGTTCGAACTTTTTCCGCTTTTCAGTTTTCTTCTGCAGGGTGGCCGGTGCCGCCGATGTAAAGCGAAACTTAGTTTTCAATATCCGATTGTCGAATTTATCTCGGGGCTGATTTTTATTTTGGTTCCCTGGCGTATCGGGATACTCGTCGGTGCGGGTCCCTTCGCGTGGCTGTTCACCGCGCTCTGGACGCTTGCGTTTCTTATCCTTCTCCTCGCTTCGGTGATCGATATCAGGACGGGCATTATCCCCGATGAATTGAACATCGGGCTGGGTATCCTTGCCGCGCTCATCGGTATCCTTCTCGTTGCGTCGCCCATCGGGAATGCTTCTTTTATCGGACAGCTCGGTGCGATTTTTGGCGTTTTAGGAAACGTCTGGGTGGGGCGGGTGATCGGCGCCGTGTTCGGTTTCGTATTTTTTGAATTTCTGTTTCTCGTGACGCAGGGGAAGGGGATCGGCATGGGAGACGTGAAACTTGCCTTGCCGCTCGGGCTTCTCTTCGGGTGGCCCGATATTCTTCCCGTGGTCGGCTTCGCATTCGTGTGCGGCGCCGTGGCGGGGGTATTTCTTATGAGTCTTAAAAAGAAGACGATGCACGGGACATTGCCGTTCGGCCCGTTTCTCACGTTTAGTGCCGCATTTATTTTTTTGTTCGGCGTGCCTATGGCGCAGTGGTATTTGCATCTGATGGGGCTGTAGGCGAGATACGAGATACGAAGCAGAATTTATTCATATCTCATGCTTCGTGTCCTAATATCTCTCTTTCTATGGCACGCCGTGTTACAATGAAAAAAAGATGTCCGAGACCAATTCCAAAGGCGGCTTCACGCTTATCGAAGTTCTCATTGTAATCGCGATCTCGGCGATGCTCGCGGCCATAGCCGTCGGATACAGCGGTACCGAACAGGATCAGACGGCGCTGTCCGTCGAAGAAACGGAGGTGGCCCAGTTTATTCTGCAGGCTCGTTCGCTCGCGATCGCAACGTACGGCAATGCTGCTGGTTCGGCATGCGGTTACGGCGTTTCATTCAATGCTTCAAAGGAAACCTACTCGATCTTTGCTTATGTGCCGAGCGGACAGGGGACGTGCCCTCCCGTTTCCAGCATCACCTCAGCGAGCCAGATACAGGATTACGAAGCAAGATACACCGATGAAACATGGCAGGTCCATCCGCAGAGCGGCGTAACATTTTCCATGGCAAGCAGCAGTGCTCTTTCCATGGTCCTCTTTTATCCTCCCGATCCCGACACATTCCTCTTTGATGGTTCAGGAAATCAGATAAGCCAGGCAACGATCAATCTTGTCGCAGCGGACGGATCGACACGGACGATTTCGGTCAACTCAGCCGGACAGGTAAGTTTTTAGAAAGAGAACGGAGAAAGAAGAACGAATAGAGAAAAAGAAAATTTTTATGGAAAGGTGCCAATCGCCAATCGCCAATCGCCAATCGCTTTTTCGAAGCGGACAGTCGCTCATTGAAGTGATGGTCGCGATCACCCTGCTCACGGTTGGATTTCTGGGTATCACGTCACTGCTCTCGCAATCATTGGCGTTGAACCGGGTCGTTGCCAACCAACTGACGGCGACGTATCTTGCCTCCGAAGGTGTTGAGGTCGCCAAGAATCTCATCGATCATGATTTCTACGCGCAACAGATCGATGGCCAGGGAGACGGTTGGGGTTCCTGCTTCGGCAGTGGCGGGGATTTTGAGCTTGCATATGACACGCCCGATTGCAGTTCACTGACGGAGTTTGTCGGTGCTGGAGATCCTCTTTATTATCACCCCGACACGCATCTCTACGATTATGATTCGAACGGCGGGACAGAGACGAATTTTACGCGGGATATCAGGGTACAGAGGAATTCCACCGGGCCGAGCGATACGACGGGCGACGAGATTACGGTGAAGGCCATCGTCTCATGGCCCGGCCTTGCCGGAGCAGGGGAAAGCGTCACTCTCGAAGACCATTTTTATAAGTGGTACTAATATTTATTCATCATGTCATCGCCATCACGCCATAAAAACTCATCAGGATTTACGCTTGTGGAGCTTTTGGTCACCATAGCACTGTTTTCGATTCTCGTTTCGATCGCGGCCGGAGGATTCGTGCGGGCCTTGCGCTCCGAGCGGGAAGTGTCAGCCATGATGTTTTCGGAAAGCAACGTCAGTCTCGCACTCGAGGAAATGACGCGCGAGATGAGAACGGGATACCTCTTTTGCCATAATCCTGGATCGAATCAGCCATCTAGCGCGTGTTCGAGCGGAATTACCACTTGTAAGAGCGATGGCGCGCCGATGCCGACCTGGACTTGTCCCGATGGCATTGAATTTTATAACGCCGCTGGAGAAAAAGTAGATTATGTCCTTCAGGACGGTGTTTTGGAGCGGAGCGACAGCGCGGAAAATGGTGGAGCGCTCACGCCGCTCACAAGCAGTAATGTTTCGATCACCTATCTCACGTTCACGCTGTTTGGAAATCTCGAGACCGATACCTGGAATCCCCGCATCACGATTGCGGTAAGCGTGGAGCCGAACGACAGTACGGTTTCCTGGACGACGGCGAATCTTGAAACGACGGTTTCCTCCCGAAGTTTTGATAGTCCGCCCCCGCAGTAAGATTTTCAATTTAGCAACCTATTTACTTCCACTAGTAAGCAATGTTCAAGGTTCTTCATTAGAACCAGGAATTCATTTTCAGATATCTAAGGTTCCGTCCGCTTTTAGCGGGCATTTCTTTTTTTGGAGATGCGCCATGTAGCCCGCGGCACCGATCATGGCGGCGTTGTCGCCGTAGTACGTTTTTCCGGGGGCAAAAAATGCGCAACCAGCTTTCTTTGCCGTGAGGCCGAGAGTTTTCTTGAGGGCCGCGTTTGCCGCGACGCCGCCGCCAAGTATGATTGATCGCGCACCATATGCTTCGGCCGCGCGCATTGTCTTTGCGATCAACACATCAATAGCGGCCTGCTGGAAACATGCCGCAATATCAGTTTTTTTCGCATTCAGATTTTCCTTTAAGTAATAGAGCACCGCGGTTTTGAGCCCCGAGAAGCTGAAGTCATAATTTTTTTCATGGAGCATCGGCCTGGGGAAAGCGATGGCGCTCGGGTTGCCGATCTTCGCAAGCTTTTCTATCTCTGGACCCCCAGGATAGGGAAGGTTAAGTAATCGCGCGACTTTGTCGAACGCCTCTCCCACGGCGTCGTCACGTGTTTCACCGAGCCGCCGCCATTTCGAGAACGATTCCACGCGCAAGAGAATGGTGTGCCCGCCGCTTACGATAAGCGCGACAGCGGGGAAAAGATTCTTGATTCTTGAATCATGAATCATGATTCCGGTTTTTTGCAGTAGCAAAAAGCTGTAGAGATGCCCCTCAAGGTGATTTGCGCCGATGAGCGGTTTTTTATATTTACTGGCCAATTCTTTGGCAAAATTGATGCCGGTCCAGAGCGCCGGTTCAAGTCCCGGCCCGACCGTTACGGTTACAAGATCAATCTGATTCATGAACGATGATTCGAGATCCAAGATTTTTTTATTCCTGATTCTTGAGTCCTGAATCATTAATCTCTGCAATAGCAATGGCAAATTCTTCAAGTGTTCTCGTTTGGCAAGATTTGGTACGACGCCACCGAACGGGCGGTGAATCGGTATCTGCGAAGAAACAAGATTTTCCAAAACAGAAAATTTCGGTGCACGAAGACCGCCTTGCGCCTTAAGGAGCGCGATGGCAGTTTCGTCGCAGCTTGTCTCGATAGCGAGAATATTCATTTTGTGGGCACCGCCATTTCTTCATGCCGGTCGATTCTATCGATTCTCGCGAGCAAATCCTCGTAATCTTTGGTGGTGATGTGCCAGCTACCGGGCTTCAAGGGATTGTCGAGATCGAGAAGCACGAGAAAAATAGCAAAGGCGAGCGATGCGATGCTTGCGGTAAACAGAAATGCGAGCCAGATATTTTTAATGCCGATGAACATGGAGAGAAAAATAAGCAGGAATGCGGCGTACTGCAGGGTATTTTTCAGAATGTGGGGCATGTGCCGCGTGCTGTCCTGGATGCGGTAGGAACGGTATTGCATGACGCTTGAAAAGAGCGAGAACGAGGTTGGCATCAGCTCCGGCGCTTCCGTGAAAATCCGGTAAATATCATCGTTCAGCGCCTGGAGCGCATGATCGATCTCGGGCGTTTTCTCTCCCTGTTCCGTGGCTTTCCAGTGGCTTATGACAAGAGCCGTGTACTCCCTGATATTTTTATGAAACGGCTCTTTTATTTTTTCCGGAAAATGATCGGACCAGAGATAGAGCTTTTCCAGGCTGTCTACCTCGCCGTTTACCGCTTCCGAGAGCGCATTCCAGGCGTCCCATTGTTTTTGAATAGCGAACGCCGCGAGTAAGCCGAAGATGGTGCTCACCGCTCCGAAAAGCGCCGGAATGCCGCCAAGATCCGCAACGAGGATACGCGTGTTGTATTCATCGTTCGTTCTCATGAAATAGAAAACGAATGAGAAAACAATGAGGAAAATAATTATCTTTTTAAAGAGAGCCATGATTGAGGATAGAAAAATTATACCATATTTTAGAGGACGTCTTTGATTTATAGAAATGATAAAATGAGAACGTCGAATTCTTCTTTTTTGGGAGATGCAATATCCCAGTGGCTTGAAATTATTCATCTCCCACCTTTTTCTTTTCAATAACGCCATTCTGTTTTATGATGAGACCAATGGAGAAGTACAACCCCCAGAAAATCGAGGGAAAATGGCAAAAGCGCTGGCTTAAAGAGGGTATCTATGAGCCGGATTTGGATGGCGCAAAAAAGCCTTTCTATAACCTTATGATGTTCCCGTATCCCTCCGCGGAAGGGCTTCACGTGGGCAATATGTATGCGTTTACCGGCTCCGATATTTACGGTCGCAAAAAGAGGATGGAAGGCTACGACGTGTTCGAGCCGATCGGTCTCGATGGGTTCGGCATTCATTCGGAAAATTATGCGATGAAGATCGGCACGCATCCGGTCGAACAGGCGAAAAAATCGGAAGAGCATTTTTACGCACAGCTTCAGAAGATCGGCAACGGCTTTGCGTGGAATGAACGGGTTGAAACCTATAAACCGGAATATTACCGCTGGACACAGTGGCTGTTTCTGCAGATGTGGAAGCACGATCTTGCGTATCGCAAGAAGCAGTCAGTGAATTGGTGCCCGAAGGATCAGACGGTGCTTTCGGACGAACAGGTAGAAGGCGGAAAATGCGAACGATGCGGCACAGTCGTCATAAAAAAGGAACTCGAGCAGTGGTCGTTTCGTATTACGAAATACGCAGATCGTCTTCTTGATGATCTTGAGAACTTGGACTGGTCGGAGAAAGTGAAGATCGCACAGAAAAATTGGATCGGACGAAGCGAGGGAGCCCTAATAAAATTTCCAATTTCCAATTCCCAATTCCCAATTGAAGTTTTTACGACGCGCCCCGACACGCTTTTTGGCGCGACATATCTGGTGTTGGCGCCAGAACATGAGTTAATTGCTGATCGCTCCTCTTTCGCCAAGGCTTCGAAGGACAAGCAATCGCTGATCGCCAATTGGGACGAGGTTCAGAAATATATTGTTGAGGCAAAGAGTAAAAATAACGAGGAGCGGAGCGCGGAGGGTCGCGAGAAAACCGGCGTTGAGCTCAAGGGTATCAAGGTAATGAATCCGGCGAATGGCGAGGAAATTCCGGTCTGGGTAGCGGATTATGTTTTGGGTTCTTATGGCACCGGCGCCATCATGGCGGTCCCGGCTCATGACGAGCGGGATTTTGAATTTGCAAAGAAATTCAAGCTGCCGATAAAAGAGGTTGTCGCCCAGGAAGTTGGCATCAGTCATCCGAATGAAGAACGGCGTGATGGTGGATGCGGCGTGATTTTTGACCCAAAGCGACAAAGGTACGCGGTTTCAACGCATCCCGACGGATTGGTTCGCTTGTTTGCTGGCGGCGTTGAGGATGGCGAAGATTTGGAACGTGGAGTTCTGAGGGAAATTACCGAAGAAAGCGGCCTCCATGACTTCGGCTATGTAGAGAAAATCAGGAGCTGTTTCACGCATTATTTTAACAGCCGGAAACAGGTTTATCGGTCCGCCTTCGCAGCTTGCTTCTTGGTGATTTTGAAAAGTGACGCGCAAAAAGAGCAGAAACTCGAGCCTCACGAAAAAGGGTTCGAGCTTGCATGGATGACCCCGCAGGAAATCGCCGAAAATTGGAGCCATAACACCGATCACGATTTAGATCACTGGTTCATCTTTTTACGGGAAGCGGTTGCGCGCGCCATCGAGCTGGGCGAGGATAGGACAAATTCGGCGAGAGATTTCCGTTCGGAAGTATTTACCGGCAAGGGCGTATTATTTGATTCCGACAAATTCTCCGGCATGGATTCGGAGACGGCAAAAAAGGAGATCACGAAGTTTGTTCACAGCGAATTGAAAACGCAGTTCCGCCTCCGCGACTGGCTCATCTCACGCCAGCGCTATTGGGGCCCGCCGATCCCGATGATTTTTTGCGAGAAATGCGCGAAGGAAGGAAAAGGAGAAAGTGAAGAGATGCCGGGATGGTACGCGGTTCCCGAAAAAGATCTGCCGGTGCTTTTGCCGTATGTCGAAAACTTCCGGCCGACAGGGAGCGGTGTTTCGCCATTGGCAGCCGACAAAGAATTTTATGAAGTAAAGTGTCCTGCGTGCGGCGCGTTAGCGCGGCGGGAAACCGACGTTTCGGATACCTTCCTTGATTCAGCGTGGTATTATCTGCGCTATTTGGACATAAAAAATGAGAAGTCCGCACTGAATGATAAGCGCATCAAGCATTGGCTTCCGGTGGCGCTCTATACCGGCGGCGCGGAGCACGCGGTGCTTCATTTGCTCTATGTGCGATTTGTTGCGATGGCGCTCCACGATTGGGGATTCGTCGACTTTGAGGAACCGTTCAAAAAATTCCGCGCGCATGGACTTATTATCAAAGACGGCGCAAAAATGTCGAAGTCGAAAGGAAACGTCGTGAACCCCGACGAATACATTGCGAATTTTGGCGCGGACACGCTCCGGATGTATTTGATGTTCCTCGCACCTTTTGAGCAGGGAGGCGACTTTCGCGACTCGGGCGTGCTTGGGATTGAACGGTTTTTGAAGAGAGTTTGGAATCTTTGCTGGAGCACCACGGACGTCAATAGAAAAATGAAGCCGGCTTCAGTATCTCCGGAAACCTATGCAGTTCCGGAGGATTTTCAGAGATCGATCCATCGGGCCATTAAAAAGGTTTCGGAAGATATCGAAGGGTTGAAATATAATACCGCCATCAGTTCGCTCATGATCCTCTTGAACGAGGCCGAAAAAATGGACGAGGAAATCGATCTTCCAAGATATTTCTTTGATTTTTTCTTGATGCTCCTTGCTCCGTTCGCGCCACACATCACCGAGGAACTTTGGCGGGAATGCTTCAAAAATAAGACATCTATTCATCGTGAGCCGTGGCCGCTATATAAGGAAGATTGGTTGATCGGCGACACGATCACGATCGTCCTTCAGGTAAATGGCAAAATGCGCGGCACGATCCAAATGCCGGCATCGGTGACGGAAGATGAAGCGAAGGTGGCCGCGCTTGCGGACGAAAACGTGAAACGGGCCGTTGGTACTGCTATGCCGAAGAAAATTATCTACGTTGATAAAAAATTGGTGAATATCGTCGTGTAAAGAAAAGATGGATTCCTGCCTGCGCAGGAATGACAAGGAAAAAACGGGACAAAAGATAACACAATCCAAACTATGGGGAATAAGATCATTATTATTTTGTTTTGCATTTTTGTCCTGGGCGTCGTGGTCTACGTGATCAGTTCGAACGTTTTGGGAAAATTTACCGCGCCGTTCGGTACGCTGTTTCGCTACAAGGCGTCGAATTGGTTTCTGACGTCATCTTCCACGCTATCTTCGGGCGCGGGCGGATCTGTTTACGTTGCACCAAGCTCGCCGTCGCCGACCCCACAGAATTCCACGACGACGATCCCTGCCTCGGAAATACCGGCAGGCTTCACGCTGGCGGAGCTCTCTCCTTATTTCAAAAAAATAACATTCAGCGGCGCATGGGCCGGAAGTTTCGGATCTTACGGTGAGATTTCCCTTTCGTCGTATGGCCTGAGCGCGAGCGACACGGTCGACATCACGGGCTGGGAGATTAAGACGAACCATGGCGGCGAATATATTCCGCAAGCCATTGATTTATATGATCCGTCGGGGCTTACCGCGCCGAGTGATATCTTTTTGGGCCAGGGGCAATACGTTTATATGTATTCTTCGCAAGGGTCGTTCAATGTGCGGCTCAACGAATGCATCGGTTATATTGCGAATTCAAACAAATTCACGCCGCAGATTCCCGAAAATTGCCCTTACGTCAATCAGTCAGCGATCTCGCAGATGGGGTTCACGGGGACCTGCGAAAACTATATCTATTCGCTTGGAGCATGCCAGGAACCTGATTTGAACAATACCGACGTTCCGCAAAATGACTATGCCTGCCGCACTTATCTTGAAAATAATTTCAATTATAAATCATGTTTTGATGCTCACGTAACTGACGCGAATTTTCTCTCGAACCAGTGGTGGATATGGATGGGATCGAGTCCGCTGGATCAGTATCATGACACCGTGAACTTGTTCGACCGGAGCGGCTTACTCGTGGACCAGTATAGCTATTAAATTATTGAGATCGTATCTCGATAATATCTTTGGAATCCAGTGTCTTCGTTAGGCAATCATGGACCCCGTTTTCCAACGGGATGACACAAACAAAGCGGGGTATCCGCTTTGTTTGTGTCACTTTCTCTCCGTGAGCGTTGCTTCGGTCGTGAATTCTTTTCCGTTGCGGAGAATGTTGAATGTGGCGCGGTTTCCTACTTCGAGGTTTTCGAGAAGGTCCTGAATGGGATGATCGGCATCCAGTCGCCGCCCATTCATGGCAAGGACAATGTCTTTTTCTTTGATTCCGGCTTTTGCCGCCGGGCTGTCCGGAATAACGGCTGCGTCATTTTCACTTTCCCGGACGACGAGCGCGCCGTAGGACACGGACAGATTCATTTTTTTCTGAAAAGCTTCGTCGATCATGATGTAGCGAAGCCCCAGGAGTGGCCGGCAGATGCGGCCATATTTTTTAAGATCATCAATGTCCCGTTTCGCGGTGTTGACGGGGATTGCAAAGCCGATGCTCTGGGCGCCGGAGATGATGGCGACGTTCACGCCGATGACGCGGCCGCTGCCGTCCACGAGCGGGCCGCCGGAATTTCCCGGATTGATGGCGGCGTCGGTTTGGATGAGCCCTCGCATTTCCTGCTGGGGTGCGTCGGGATCCATTTGGGCGGTGATGGCGCGCGAGAGGCCCGAGACGATGCCGAGTGAGACGGTGTTTTTGAACATGCCGAGGGCATTGCCGATAGCGATGACGCCCTGGCCAAGCTCCAAATTTTGTGTGTCGCCAAGCTTCAGGAAGGGCAGTTTCTCAGCATCGATCTTAAGAATCGCAATGTCATTCACGGGATCGCGGGTCAAAATTTTTGCTGCGAAACGTCGGTCGTCGTTCAGGATAATGGTATATTCAGCGCCGATGTCGTCAATAACATGTTTATTCGTGAGAACGAGACCGTTTGGATCAACGATGCATCCCGATCCGCCGCCGACCTCAACCATGTGGCGGTCGTCTGCCAGTGCGCTCAATATTTTTATCTTTTTCGCCCGTTCCCGTTTCTCATCGGGATGACCCGGTACAAAAGGATAGTGTCCCGTCGGCATTTCCCGCTCTAGATCTTCCAGCCGTTTTGAAATGACGATCGAGACCACTGCTGGCATCACTTTTTTCACCGTCGCGATAACCCGTTTTTCGTCCATGGAAATAGTTTAGCACATTTTCTTCTCCCCGTGCTTTCTCTGTCGTCCCGGCGAAGGCCGGGATCCATCTTTGTATGGGCACTCGAAGCGAGAGCGAAATAAAAACCCGATCTATGATCGGGCAAAAGTTTACCCCGGTTGTTGTCCCGGGGTATTTAAAAAATCAGACCTACCAGCTCTTGTTCCTAAATTTCAAGTATTGCTGGAATTCAGCATCCGTCGTTCTCGTGGCTGAAAGGTCCCTGAAAAATTCTTGATTTATCCGGTCAATTTTTTCCCAGGTATCCATTTGTAACGGAATATTTTGATTTTTTTCAAGGATTTCTTTACGAAACCCCCTACCGAGATAGCTATACATTCTGGCGAGAGTATCCAGGTTAGAAATCTGTAAGGCTTCTTTTCCGAAAGAGTCACCAAAAAATATTACCAGCAAAAGAGTTGAGTAATGCCCCACTAGATCAAGGTTCTGAAGATTGCATCCACAGCTTTTTATCTGCTGTAATAGGTATTCGCAATCTTCGCTTGATTCTGAGGTCTTCTTATACCTCAGGGCTTCATTGGCAAATACTTCAAGTTCTTGTTTTCCAATGTTGCCAGAGAAAAACTTAATCGCCTTTATTATTGCAATATAGTCCCCGAACGTATCCGCGTGATCAATACCCTCCGTGATTAACTGATCTTTCTTTGGAAAGGTACCGAACTCTTCCCGAGATTTTTCATTATCAATGAAGAAGTTTAAGTAATCCTTGCTATTTGCAAAAACCAAGAATGGTTCTTCTTGTATGATCTTCATGCAGGAACCTACTTCTTCGTAGATGTCCTTACGAATTCTCACCGATCGCCATTTTCCATAGTTTGTGATCAGGCGACCGATTACCTGAGGATTTTTTTTCAGAATATCCCGTTCGTTTTTTATAAAAAACGCATGGACTAAACTGTCCGACACTCCCCGGGCATAACCGAATCGATCGCTGTCGTACCAGGTCGTTGTGATCGCATCTAAGCTTTCCCAGACATTTCCGATGTTCGGGGAAAATTCTTCAGTCGAGGAAATCTTCTTTACGATTTCCCCCAATTGTTCAGGGGTTTCATATCTCCCGAACTTTAGGGCCTGTAGGAGTTCTTCACCATCATTATTTTCAACAATGGCGTTAACGTTTTCATCGGTTATTTCTCTCCCACCCAGAAGAGAGGCGACCTTTTCTTTTCTTTCGACTTTTTGGATAGACCAGTAAAAAAAATATGCGACTCCCAAAATTATTACGGTCGCGCCGGCGATTTTTTTCATTATTTTCATTTCCACTCTCCTTAGAACCGTTTAGCTGTCGCGGCGGTTCAATGTTTATAACATCCATACAACCTTATATGGAAGCTGACAGCGATGAGGAATCCTTCGGATAGTGAATCTCTCATCGCTATCAGCCACGTTTTTAATCTTGTCCCGATTTCTCTTTTGAATTAGGACAGTCGGCCGCCGAAAAAACATGCGACAAT
>CAYUBE010000012.1:0-27482 GCA_964442965.1 uncultured Candidatus Saccharibacteria bacterium | reverse complement strand
CAAAGTATATTTTGTCTCGACCTTTGTGTCTAAAATACCGGGTCCAGGTCATTCTCTTGGTCAAGCCGAGCTATAAAGATTATTGGTCGCTTCCGGGGGGTGTCGTCGAGAACAATGAATCTCCCCAGATAGCGGCCATCAGAGAAACCAAGGAAGAGATCGGAATCGCCATAGAGAACCCCAGATTGCTCTGTATTACTTACACATCCGACCCAGAACCTAAGGGAGAAAGTCTTCAGTTTGTTTTCTATGGCGGCATACTCTCCAAAGCTCAAATAACATTGATAAAATTACAAGAGAGTGAATTGACCGAATGGAAATTCCTTACCCTCAAAGACGCCATTGCTTTCACAAATAAAAAAACGGCCTTGCGACTTCCGCTTTGCTTGGATGCCATTAGGAAAAATTCTGCGTTTTATCTCGAGACGAAGGGATAGTGGATTTTCCGCATATCGTTCGTTCTACACCTGTTAAGCGCAAAATCTTCCCATGAAGCCCATAAATCAAAAGGAAATTGATCACCTGGCCCGGATCATCTGGGATTATCATCATCTCAATCAAAAGCTTGAAAAAGCGGATTGCATCTTGGTCTTGGGAAGCCATGATACGCGAGTTGCGGAATATGGAGCTAGACTCTTTTTAGAAGGATGGGCTCCGCTTATCGTCTTTTCCGGCGGTCTTGGTCGTCTTACCGAGGGAATCTGGACGGAACCGGAAGCGGATCAATTTGCCCGTATCGCAATCAAGATGGGCGTACCAAAAGAGAATATCCTTATTGAAAACCAATCAGGCAATACCGGGGAGAATATCCAATTTGCCAGGGAATTATTGAAAAAAAAGAATATCAATCCAGATAAATTCATTGTCATCCAGAAGCCCTATATGGAGCGTCGATTGTATGCGACTTTCAAAAAGATTTGGCCCGAGAAGAAATGTATCGTTACCTCACCACCCATCCCATTTGAAGACTATCCCGGTCAATTTCAAACCAAGAACGAGGTTGTCAATATGATGGTAGGGGATCTTGAGAGGATAAGGTTGTATGCGGAAAAAGGGTTCCAGATACCGCGAGAAATTCCTCCAGAAGTGTGTGACGCATATGAGAAACTGACCTCGGTTGGATATGTGAAATATTTAGTGAAATAGTCTCTCTGAGACATCACATAGCTTTGTCCCATTGATCTTCTGCCCCACATTCCCTTATAGCCCCTCAAATTTTCTTAGATCATCTTCAAATCGGTTCCAAATGAGTCCTCCGGGATCTACCGAATGAGCCGGCATCTGATTGAAACCACTTTCATGATTTCCAATTCGCTGAATTTTTGATATCATTAAGGCCATGACAGCAATGGAACAAATTATAAAAGACCTTGAGGCGGCGCTTTCAGGCGTGACCGAGAAACTGAAGACCGACATCGGCGGCATTCGCGGCAACCGGCCTTCGCCGGACGCAATCCAGAATATTACGCTTAGCTTATACGATCAAACGCTCAGTATCCGTGAGCTCGGATCGATCTCGGTGCTTCCGCCGCGGAGCATCCAGATAACGGTCTGGGATAAAGACGCCGTGAACCCGATTATGAAGGCGATTGAGGCGGCGCATATGGGTCTTACGGCATCGAACGACGGAACGACGATTCGCGCGACCGTTTCTGCCTTGGGCGATGAGCGGCGCGAGGAACTCACGAAGCTCGTCAAAAAAACGGCGGAAGCCGCACGTATCCAGCTTCGCGGACGCCGCGACGACATCATGAAACGCGTGAAAGAAGGCGAAACTGCGAAAGAACTTACGAAAGACGATGTGTTCAAAGGAAAAGAAAAAATCCAGAAAGTGATCGACGCGGCGAATGGTACGGTTGAAAAACTGGTAAACGAGAAACTCGCAGAGCTAGGAGAATAATAGAAATAATGTGCCTTGGATCAGCCGGGACTCGGACCCGGTTCTGTGCTTGTCAAAGGCATTGTTCTAACCCATGAACTACTGACCCACCCAAGGCAAATTTATATTAAGAAAAGGAGATTAAATTTATCTAAAATATTTTTATATACCAACAAACGCAAAAGAGCCATTTTATGGCTCTTTTGCGTGACAAGCACAGAAATCCGTAGTTCATACGGACAATGCCTTTGTTGTGAATATAACATAAAAAATATAAGAATCAAATTATGTTTAATGATTTTTTAATCTTTTCCTGGTATGATAATTTTTATAGGAACTATGATTATTTTTCTTCTTGTGCTCATCGGTCTTTCTATTCTAATCTTAAGTCACGAAGCTGGGCATTTTTTGTGCGCAAAACTTTTCGGATTAAAAGTGGATGAATTTGGCATTGGTTTTCCGCCGCGGATCTGGGCGAAGAAAAAAGGGGATACCGAATACAGCGTCAACTGGCTGCCGTTCGGAGGATTCGTGCGCATTTCGGGCGAGCGCGGAGAATTTGCGATGGTGGAAGATAACTTTATTGATGAGAAAGAAAAGTCTGAGGGTGGCCGATCGCCGATCGTCGATCGCTCGAGATTGTTCTTTGCTCAACCAGCCTGGAAAAAAAGCATCATCGTTCTTGCTGGCATTATGGTCAACTTTATCCTTGGATGGCTTTTAGTTTCCTCCGTTCTTATGGTTGGTACCCCGAAAGCACTCGTGATAACCGGAACCGAAGCAGGATCCCCGGCGGCAGCTGCGCAAATCATGTCGGGAGATGTGATAAAAAATTTCACCGATTCACAAAGTTTTATCAATGATATTGATGCGCACCGCGGCCAGCCGATGCAAATTGCCCTGCTTCGGAACGGAAAAGAGATTGACGTAACCGTCACGCCGCGCGTGAACATCGGACCGAACGAAGGTCCAATCGGCGTTTCACTTTCCGAGGGCGGCACCGCACGGGAGCCGTTCTTCCGGGCACTGTGGGATGGCCTGCAAACTTCCTTCATTCTCGCCGGAATGATATTCCAAACCCTCTGGCAACTCATAAAGAATCTTTTCGTCCATGCGTCACTTCTTACGGGCGTAGTCGGTCCGGTCGGTATCTTCGGCATCGCTGAAGAATCAGGAAAAATCGGAACGATCTATCTTGTGCAACTGCTTGGCATCATTTCATTGAATCTTGCTGTCGTAAATCTGATCCCGTTTCCGGCGCTCGATGGTGGCAGATTTCTTATGGTGATCATCGAAAAAATAAAGGGCTCGGCAATGTCGGAAAAAGTGGAATCGTGGATCAATGGCCTTGGTTTCGCATTTTTGCTGCTACTTATGGTTTTACTTACGATTCGCGACGTCAGGGGACTGTTCTAAGCAAAGCAATTCGGCGTTCATTAAAAGATTATTAAAGAAAACTTGCGCCCGCGTTCTGTGTGGTTATTATGGTTGTATGGCAGAAAAAAAGATCTATAAAATTCCACGTTCCGCGGATGCCCGCGACCGCTATTTCGGCGTGCTCTTAGAAGATATCAACGGAAAACTTTCCCTGCTCCTCGAAGGATATCGTGGATTGGATACTCGCATCGGAAAATTGGAAGAGAGAATAGAAATATTGGAGGAGAAAATAGATCGATTGGAAGTAAGATTGGATAACATAGAGGAAAGACTAGATAATTTAGAGCGAAAATTTGAAGTTTTTCGGATTGAAACGAACGAGAAATTCGCCGCTCTTTTTGATGGTCAGCAGCAGTTTTTCGAGGAAATGCGGCAATTTCATCTTCGAATCGAGGTGCTCGAAGGGAAGTCTTGACGAGCGTGGTATACTGGATAAGTCGACACAAATTAAATTTTTATCACCATCACTATGGACGAATATATTAATAATCTCATGTGGCGTTATGCCACGAAAAAGTTCGATCCGCAGCAAAAATTATCTGGCGCAGAAACGGATATGCTCGAAGAAGCATTACGCCTTGCGCCCAATTCGTTCGGTTTTCAGCTTTGGAGATTCTATCGCATTGATGATCCGGCTGTGCGTGCAGCAGTGAAGGAGGCGGGCTACGGTCAGCCGCAAATCACCGATGCATCTCACATTTACGCGCTCGCATCGAAAGTCGCGCCAACCGAACAGGACGTGATTGATTTCATAGAAGCTATAAAGGCCACGCGTGGCGTAACCGATGAATCGCTTGCCGGATATAAGGCATCACTCGAAAGTGCTATCACCAATAAACCAGCAGGTGATATCGCCGCATGGACTGCGAAACAGGTCTATATCGCACTCGGATTTATTCTTTCCGCCGCAGCCGAGCATCGCATTGATGCTTGTCCCATGGAAGGATTTGACCACAACAAAGTAAGCGAAATCATCGGCGCAACGAAAGAGGGTTATGCGGTGCAAGCGCTCTGCGCTGTCGGCCATCGCGCCGTGGACGACAGCTACGCAACCCGGAAAAAAGTGCGATATCCAAAGGAAAAAATTATGAGAATAATATAAATCTTTCACAAAGAAAATTGGAAACAATTAGTTTGAATTCCCTCTGCGCGCGTATCAATCTTTTGTATTAAACGCTAGAAGTGAGTGCCATGAAGTTATGCAAAAAGAGATAGAAACAAGATTCCTCGATATAAATAAAGACCAGCTCATAGAGAGGCTTATTTCGTTGGGCGCCATTGATAAGGGCGAAGAAAAACTGGAGGAAATAATTTTTCACGCGGCAGATAGGTCATGGGTCGGGAAAAGAAAGTTTGTGCGGCTTCGAAAGACGAAGAATAAGATAAGGCTGACCTATAAAGAAAATGTGGAACAGGCGGTGGATAGTGCGCAAGAAATCGAGTTCGAAATATCCGATATGGATAAATGTTCTGAATTTTTAAGCAAGGTTGGATTAGCGCCAATGAGGAAGCTTGAGAAATATCGACATACGTTTGCACTCGACGGCGTTACTATCGACATTGATACCTGGCCCAAAATCCCTGCTTACGTAGAAATAGAAGGACCGTCAGTGGAGTTTCTGAGAGACATTTGCGGCAAATTGGATATGGATTGGGAAAAGAAATTCGACGGCGACGCGCGAGAAGTCTTTCGGCATTATGGCTATGACCTCGATAATATTACGGTGATCACTTTTAGTGAACTCACGTATAAGTAAAAGTTTCCATCGCTAAATTATTCGAAGGTCGTTCACGCTGAGATAAATATGAACTCTATAGTGGCGGTAAGGCGTCGGCGGCAGCGTAGCACTTATCGATGCTTTTGAAGGTTGCTCGCTCGGCGTCAAATTTGAGTTCAATGGCGCCGAGGGCACCATTCCGGTGTTTAGCAACGATAATCTGCGTTGTGCCTTCTTCGCTTTCACCATAGGTCGCGTTTTGGTCGCGATCTTTGCGATAGATAAACATCACGACATCCGCGTCTTGTTCAATAGAACCTGATTCACGAAGATCGGAGAGCCGCGGTACGCCGCCGCGCTGTTCAATGCCGCGCGAGAGCTGAGAAAGGGCAAGAACAGGAACCTTTAGCTCACGAGCCAACGCTTTGAGGCCACGTGAGATTTCCGTTACCTGAGATACCACGTTATCACTCGAGGTGCGCGGCCGGATGAGCTGAAGGTAATCGACAATTAAAAGATCGAGCCCGTGTTCGACCTGTAAGCGACGTGCCATCGATCGCATCTGGATGACATTCAAAGAAGGGGAGTCGTCGACGAAGATTTTTATGCCCGAGAGTTTATCGAGCCCGTTTTGGATCATGGAGAATTCGGTATCATCTTCGATGCGGCCGGTCAAAATATGCCAGAGGGGAACCTGCGAGGTTGCGGAAATGACCCGGTCGATAATTTGTTCGCGGGACATTTCAAGTGAAAAAAGGCCGACGGTCGCACCGGTGAATGCCGCCTGTCGGGCGATATCGAGCGCAAGAGACGTCTTACCGACGGACGGACGCGCGCCGAGAACGACGAGTTCTGATTTTTGAAGTCCGGACAGGATGGTATCGAGTTCCGGAAAACCGGTCGGCACGCCGCGGATTTTATTGCCGCCGGCGTGGAGCTTCTCCATGCGTTCGTAAGCTGTTTTTAATTCGTCTTTTACGGCAGCGAAATTCTGAGGCAGGGAATGTTCCGAAATCGCCAGAATCTTCTGTTCGATGTCATCCATCAGATCTTCAAGATTTCGCTTCGGTACAAAAGCCATCTCGGTAATCTCGGCAGCGACCCTGATAAGATCGCGGAGCGTCTTTTTTTCTTTGACGATTGCGGCGTAATGCGCGACGTGCGATGCGGTCGTTACCTGATTCGTGAGTTCGGCGAGATAGCTTGAACCGCCGACTTCAGCAAGCTTATCTTTTTCCTTAAGATACGTCGTGAGTGTCATCACGTCGATCGGCTGGCGTTTTTCGTAGAGCGAGAGAATTGCGTCGAAAATTTTTTCGTGCTGCGGCGAGTAAAAATCAACCGGCGTCAAAATGTCCGCAACCTGGAAGATTGCGTTTTTATCGATGAGGATGCTTCCGAGAACTGTCGCTTCGGCGTCGAGATTCTGGGGAGGAAGTTTGAGTTGTTGTTTTTTTATAGTTGTCATAGTTTTTCTCTGTCATGGTCCCGGGAGCGGGACCATCCACGCTTCCAATCTTTTAAAGCATGGATCCCCGCCTTCGCGGGGACGACACCTAAAAGAATTTTTTCACGAGACGAGAACTATTTCCCATATCCCGTACTTCGTATCCTAAGGCTTCTATCTCTTTCCGCAAGGCATCAGACTGCACAAACTGTTTATTAGCTCTGTATTCGTTGTATTTCTCAAGTTTTTCAATGATTTCTGGCGGTATCTCCTCGGCTTTTCTCGCGATATCCAAGCCCAATATTTGGTCGAATCTATCAAACAGAACTCGTTTTTCTTTTACTGAAAGATCCTCGTCCTTCACGAGGTCGAACATGACGGCAAGCGCCTGCGGGGTGTTCAGATCGTCTTGGAGTGCAGCATCGAATCTTTCCTGCCACACTGACAGCGTGCCGTGATCCTTTCGTTGTTCTTCCTTGCGATCCTCGTCTCTCAGTTCAAGATAATGATTGTAGAGATTTTCGAGCCCGGCCTTCGCGGCATCCAGGCTTTCCCACGTGAAATTCAATTTTGTCCGATAGTGTGCACCGAGAACAAGATATCGAAACATAAGAGGGGAGTAGCCCCTTTTTTCGAGTTCGGCGAGGGTAATAAAGTTTCCTTCCGATTTTGCCATTTTTCCTTCATTGATCAGAAGATGCTCTCCATGCATCCAGATGTTCGCGAGAGGAACGCCGTATGCGGCTTCCGATTGCGCAATTTCATTTGCATGATGAACTCCGATATGATCCACGCCGCCCGTATGAATGTCGAATGGCTGACCTAAAAAATGTCGCGAGATGGCAGAGCATTCGATATGCCACCCCGGAAATCCCTCGCCCCACGGTGACGGCCAATGAAGGATATGATTTTTGAATTTTCCTTCAAGGAAAAACCATAACGCGAAATCTGCCGGATTTT
This sequence comes from uncultured Candidatus Saccharibacteria bacterium, assembly GCA_964442965.1. GTDB lineage: Bacteria > Patescibacteriota > Minisyncoccia > UBA6257 > 2-01-FULL-56-20 > CAJAQL01. Next base: position 20,041 of record CAYUBE010000012.1, on the reverse strand, counting down.
TCTTTTCTTGATCAATCACGATTTCATCACGTGCACCCGTTATTTTTTCTTTGAGCGACTGACCGGACAACTTTCCATAGTCCGGAAACCTCATCACGTCGAAATAAATAGCGTTCTTTGTCCGATAGGCAAAGCCACGCTCAAAAAGCGTTTGAATAAGGGCGATTTGCTCACCGATATAGTGTGTCGCCGGAGCAATAATATCCGGCATTTTTATATTTAGTTTTTCGATATCCCTAAAAAAAGCTTCGGTATAAAATTGGGCGATTTCTTCGACGGATTTTCCTTCAGCCCTCACTGTTTTTTCCATTTTTTCCTCGCCAGTATCCGAATCACCAGTGAGATGTCCTACGTCCGTGACGTTCATAACACGCCGCACGGTATAGCCGTTATGTTCGAGAACTCGTTGGAGTATGTCTTCAAAAATATAAGTACGCAAGTTGCCGATGTGAGCGAAATTATAGACGGTAGGACCGCATGTATAAAGACCGACCCAATCATGGTGAATTGGTTTTAATTCTTCTTTCGTCCGTGAGAGGGTATTATAGAGTTTCATGGATATGTACTATAATATCATCATCTATGAAAAAACGGAAAAAATTAGGGGTTGCCCTCGGAAGCGGTGGTGCGCGGGGTCTTTATCATATCGGCGTCCTAAAGGCGCTCGTCAAAAATGATATTCCGATTGATTATCTTGCCGGGTCAAGCGTTGGTGCATGGATTGGCGGGCATTATGCGCTGAATAAAGACATAGAAAAGCTCGAGGAATTTACGGTGGGTAAAAAAATGGAGAAGTTGATGGGTATGTTTGAAATTTCATTTTCAGGGGGATTCATCAAAGGCGAAAAGCTCCAACGTCTTTTGGGTGAATGGTTGGAGGATGCACAGTTTAGTGATCTCAAAATCCCGTTTCGCGCTATCGCAACCGATCTGATTGCTGGAAATCCTGTCGTCTTTAAAACCGGCAACCTCGCCTCGGCGCTTCGCGCGAGCATGGCTATACCGGGAGTATTTGCTCCGGTCTCTTATCAAAAGAAACTATTCATTGATGGCGGCATTTCCAATCCCGTACCGGACGACGTTTTGAGACAAATGGGTGCGGACGTGGTTTTGGCGGTCGATCTGAACGGTATCCCGCATGGCAGGGATACAGGAACAGTGCGGTCTCAAACCATCAGTGATACGTTGAAATCAGCGGTCAATATATTATGCTACCATCTTGCTGTCGCCACCACGCAGGACGCGGATATCGTTCTGCATCCTTACCTTGAGAAATACGCGGGATGGACCGACTATCTTTTTACCAATAAGGGTCGGGAAGCCATAACACTCGGTGAACGAGAAACAAGAAAGATTGTTCCCGAACTACGAAAGAAGTTGGAAAAATAAAAATAAGTCTATTTCCCGACAGATATTTTATTTTTTTTCACATCTTTCGTGGAAATTTCTGTCAGGAAATGGACGGAATGTTTTGTGACATAAGCAAACAAGAGGATTACCATTGCGGTTTTTTGCGGAAAGAATTTATTGTTTTCCTGATTGATTATGTCGTAAAACATATCTTGTGCGACAGATGTTAAATATGGCAGATGGCTAAAAAAGGCTCTTCCCTGCTTATTTGGGTCGACTTTTTCCGCATAAATGAGGTACGATAAAAACTATGAAAAAAGATAATGAAAAATCCTCCGTTTACTTTATCGGTATCGGTGGCATCGGTATCAGTGCGCTCGCCCGACTTTATAAATCAAAAGGATGGAATGTCTCGGGATCGGATAGCGCTCCTAGTGAACTTATTTCGGCGCTTCGGGAGGAAAAGATCCCCGTAACCATCGGACATAAAAAAGGGAATATCAAGCCGAATCTTGATCTCGTGGTTTATAACCGTGCCATCCATTCGGACAATCCGGAGATTCTCGCCGCAAAGAAATTTCGTATTAAAACACTCCCCTATGCCGAAGTTTTAGGAAAGTTGACCAAGGAACACATCACGATCGCCATTACCGGATCGCACGGCAAGAGCACAACAACGGCACTCGCAGCGCTCGCGCTCATAAGAGGCGGCTATGATCCGACCGTGCTCATCGGAACCACGCTGAAGGAATTTGGCGGAAAGAACATCCGTGTTGGCAAAAGCGATTATTTCGTGATCGAGGCAGATGATTTTGGAGCGGCATTCACGGCATATTCCCCTACTGTCGTCATCGTTACCAACATCGACCGCGAACATCTCGACTTCTATAAAAATTTTGACAATGTCAAAAAAGCATTTTTGAAATTTTTGTCGCATGTAAAATCAGGTGGGCTCATGATCTTGAATCATGACGATGCACCGCTCTGGAGTTTGCGATCTCGCATCGCGGCGCTGGCGAAGAAAAATGATGTTACGATCGTCTGGTATTCAGATGCCGGAGCGACCGCAAATAAAATAAGAAAGAATATTTCCATTCCGGGAAAGCATAATGTGTTAAATGCCACCGCAGTTTTTGAACTTGGTAGATTTTTGGAGATTCCAGAAGAAAAAATTCTTTCTGCGGTCCATAGCTATCATGGTGCATGGCGCAGGATGGAACTTCGCGGAAGATTCAAAGGCGCACCGATTTTCGATGATTATGCCCATCACCCAACCGAGATTACAGCGACACTACAGGCTTTTCGCGAGAAATTTTCCAATAAAAAAATTCTCTGCATTTTTCAACCGCACCAAGTCCAGCGGACCGCCTTACTCTTCAAAGAATTTCAGAAAGCGTTCGATGATGCCGACGAGACGCTTATTCTCCCGATCTACCATGTCGCCGGCCGAGACGCGATTATCCCAAACCGTGATTCCGCAGCCCTCGTCCGCGCCATTCAAAAAAAGCAGCCGCACAAGCCGATATTCTATCTCGCGAATCCAGCCAAACTAAAAGATGCCGTACTTGCCCTGGATGGTGCTCCCCTATCCCGAAAAGTCATTGTTATGATGGGGGCTGGCGATATCGTGACATTGACCGATAAGCTGGTGAAATAATTTACCGGCCATGTCGAGCCGTGCGCGACATTTCAAAAATTAAACATTTAGATAGATTTCTCGCGAACCCCGGAATGACCCATCGAAAATAATAAAATATGTTATCATAGCAGCCTATGGCCTTTAGCGAATACAAAGATACGGAAGATTTTAAAGAGCAATGCGGTTATACCATCGACGAGCTTTGGTATCCGCGCGTCACGAAGATCGTGGGGATCAAAGCTAAGCCTGCGCTCTATCGTTATTACGGCGCAGCATCAAGCTTTAAGGCGGCGCAGGACGCCACTGATCAATCCGCAAAAGAAGGAACGCTCGTTCATGAAACGGTTGAAAGCATATTGCTCGGCGGTCAGCCCGACGTGGTGGAATCGATCGCTCCGGCAGTTCATGCGGCGGTTTCCTTCTTTGAAACGAATCATATCGAAGTGACGCCGGATCGCGTTGAGCGGCGCATCATAAACCGTGATGAACGCTATGCAGGCACCGTTGATGCTATTGCGCGGATCGGCGGCAAGCTTGGCGTTCTGGATATCAAAACTTCTCAATCCATCTATCGCGATTATTGCCTCCAGACATCGGCTTATATGGATGCACTAAAAAATGAATTTGAAAACCTGGAAACCCGATGGATACTTCGCATTGACCAGATCCAAAAATGTCTCCGATGCGGCGCTCGGCGGCGCATGAAAGGTGGCCGCGAGAAGATCGCCATCGTCTGGGGTAATTATTCCCAGCGGAGCTGTGATCACGCCTGGAGCGAACCCATGGGCGAGATCGAACTTAAAGAATTTCCCGCGTGGCAACATGACTTCGAAGCGTTCCTTGCCGCCAAAAAGCTTTGGGAGTGGGAAAATGAAGAGTGGCTGAGGAAGATCGGGTATCTATAAAAAAACAGTCCCTAGAATTTTTCCTTGAGAACAAATTCGGAAACGGTCAGGTAGTGGCCCAGGTTTTTATTTCTGAAGATTTTCGGTTTCAGCCCTATCCTCCTCATATCTTTGATGAGGTCATAGCCGTTGCTATAGGGTATGACCTTGTCCGATTTTGAAACATAGATCTCGATATTTTTACCGGTCAAACCGCCGATGTTGTTTTCCGGAGCCAGGTCTTTCCAGTCTTTTTCTAATTTCTCGAGGTTAATCCCATGCTTTTTGATCTGCTGTTTTAATTTGGTGGTGCCTATCCCCCGCCAGAGGCTCTCCGCGAGCGAGTTGCCAGGAACGACCAAAATTAACGTAGTGACTTTCGGATTTTTATTGGCAACCATGACCGCGTTCACGCACCCCAAACTCATTCCCAGAACGACGATCTTGGAAAAACCATGTTTCCTCTGTACGGCAGTAATGTCTCTTTTTACCTCTCTTTGTATATCCTTAAAATATTTTTCCGTCAGATGAACATTGTCCGAGAGCACCTTGAAAGGAAATTGATAAACGAGACAGGAATGTCCCGCCTTCAGTATTCTCCTTCTTAAATACCGCATCGGGAGCGATCGCAGGGTGGCATGCCAATAGGGCGTTACCACGTATAATTTTTTAGAATGGCCACGGAAAAAATGCTTTCCCGTTTTCCTGACGATCGAGTTTTTGGGAATGTCGGATCTCACGCCGACGATCACCTTGTCGAAATTCATTTTCATATTTCGAATTATAGCAAAAATCACTCTCTGTCACCTGAAAATAAAAATTGTCACGGCAAACTCAATTGGCTTATCTCGCCTTTTTCCGCTCGTTATCGGTGAGGTACTTTTTTCGGATGCGGATGCTCTTCGGTGTGATTTCCACCATTTCTTCATCATCGATATAATCGAGTGCATCTTCGAGTGAAAGCGTGATCGGGACTTCGAGCTGATCAAGAAGACCTTCGTTCTTGGCACGGAAGTTCGTGAGCTGTTTCTCGCGTGCGACATGCACCATGACGTCCCCCTCTTTCGCGTTTTCGCCGACCACCATGCCCTCATAGACCGCCACGCCGGCGGAAATGAAAAGCTTTCCCCTTCCCTGTGCCGTGATAAGTCCGTAATTGTTCGAAACGCCAGCTTGGGTTGCCACAATGGAGCCGTGCGGGATAGACGTGATATCGCCCTTGTACGCCTCATAGCCGGTGAAAAGCGTGTTCATGATACCCATGCCCTTTGTGGAAGTCAAAAATCGGTTTCTGATGCCAATAAGGCCGCGGGTCGGGATCGCAAAATCGATATGTGCAATATGATTATCGTCCACCCGCATATCTTTCATCACGCCAAGCCGCTTACCGAACATTTCAATGGCCGTTCCGGAATATTCCTCAGGAACCTCAATTGAGGCGAGTTCCATTGGTTCCAATTTCTTACCGTCAACTTCTTTGAAAATAACCTGCGGTTTCGAGACTTCAATTTCAAATCCTTCGCGCCGCATTTTTTCGATGAGAATCGCGAGGTGTAATTCACCGCGGCCAGCGACGGTCCATCGGCCTGCATCGAGCGTAGTCGAGGTGTCGGATGTTGCGGTCGGTGCGATTGAAAGCGCGACGTCAGTTTCGAGTTCTTTCTCAAGACGGTCCTTCAGATTACGGGAAGTTGTGAAAGTTCCTTCTTTCCCGCGAAACGGTGACGTGTTAACGCCGAAGGTCATCTTGATCGTCGGTTCGTCGATTGCGATCGTGGGAAGCGCGACCGGATGCTCCGGGTCTGCGATCGTCTCGCCGATCGAAACATCGGGAATGCCGCCGATAGCCACGATATCCCCCGCCGTCGCTTCATCTACATCCACACGGTTCAGTCCGTCGAACAACATGACCGATGTCAATTTTTCAAGTTTTGTCTCGCCACTGCGCGTCATGTGCGCGACCGTCATTCCTTTTTTGAGCGTACCCGAATAGAGGCGGCCGATCGCAATTTTCCCTTTGTAATTGTCGTTCGCAAGATTCACGGTGAGCATCTGCGTGGTATCGAGCTCGCCTTTTTTCGGCGCCGGAATATATTTCACAATAGTCGCAAAAATCGCTTCGATATCTTTCATCTCGTCGATATCCGGTGTAAGTCCCGCTTTGCCCTGCACGGCCGAAGCATAAACCACCGGAAATTCCACCTGCTCTTCTGAGGCGCCGAGTTCGAAGAAAAGATCGAACGTCTGATCGAGCGCCCATGCCGGCCGCGCGCCCTCCTTGTCTATTTTATTGATGACCACGATGATCTTATGTCCCGCCTGGATCGCTTTCCGCAAAACAAATTTCGTCTGCGGCATCGGGCCTTCCTTGGCGTCAATCAGAAGCAAAACGCCGTCCACCATGCGCATAATACGCTCTACTTCGCCACCGAAGTCCGCGTGGCCCGGCGTATCCACGATATTGATTTTGATATCTTTATAAACGACCGAGGCGTTTTTCGAAAAAATGGTGATGCCGCGCTCGCGTTCCAGCTCATTCGAATCCATGATGAGATCGCTATCCGCGCCACTTTTCAGCTTGAAGCCGACCGACTGCTTCAGCAGGGCATCAACAAGCGTCGTCTTTCCGTGATCGACGTGGGCAATGATAGCGATATTTCTGATTTCCATAGAATAAAATTGGTATATTGTGACTATAAAAACTGTCATCCCCGCGCAGGCGGGGATCCATGCTTTTGGAAGCCAACTAAAAATCAACCTTCTTCGATATTGCGGGTTGCTGTATCGAATTGATATAATAACAAAAAACATAGAAAATTACAACCATGATCCCAAAACTCCATTCGGTCGCTCCCCCGTTTACTCTGCCCGACCAAAACGGCGACGAGCACTCGCTCGCCGATTACAAAGGCAAGTGGGTTCTCCTCTATTTTTATCCAAAAGACGATACGCCGGGTTGCACTAAAGAAGCGTGCACGATCCGCGACAGCTTCCCTGATTTCAAAAAACTAAAACTTACCGTGCTCGGTATGAGCATCGACAACGTCAAAAGCCATAAAAAGTTTGAGAAAAAATACGAATTGCCGTTTACGCTCCTTTCGGATGACAAAAAGAGAGTGGTAAAAAAATATGGCGTGTGGGGCAAAAAGAAATTCATGGGACGCGTTTATATGGGAACGTTCCGCACTTCATTCCTCATTGATCCTAGGGGAAAAATCGTAAAAATCTACGAGGATGTAAATCCCGTAACACACGCCTCAGATGTACTCACTGATCTGAAAAAGTTACGGCGAAGTTGATGATGTATTGGAGCATTTTTCGATGATGATCGGCACATGGTTGTATTCACGATTGGCGAGATAGCCCAATGCAAAGCTCGTCGATCCAACGAGAAAAATAAGAAGCATAAAAAGAATCTCTTTCTTATAAAAGACGATCCAGTTTTTCAAGAATTCCATCTTTCTATCCTATCACCAGGAGTATTAAAAAATTCTAAAAAATATTACCTCTACACTTGTCATTTTCCACCATTGTACAATGCGGCAACCTCCGCCGCCGAAAGAGCGCGGTTGTAGATGCGGACATCGTCGATGAGACCTATATAGCGACTACCCCCTTGTGTCCCTATTGAAAATGAACTAACCGCCGACGTGGTCGACGTACTGTTCGACCCTGCGAGAATGCCATTTTTATAAAGAGAGAATATGTTCCCGTTTCGTGTTGCCGTCCAAAGATTCCATTGATTGTTAGCCGTTGAAGTTTGAACCAGTGTCGTGCCCCAGTACAAGATGATATATGCGCTACCTCCAGCATATTGAAGATCGTGGTTTGAATCCAAAGACCATAAACCACCTTCGTTATTCAACTGATTCGTTGGCGCATCTGCCCACAGAGAGACTGTCCAACTAGGATTGTTGTCTAATGTTATTTTGGAGACAGCGACATAGTTCGTGCTCCCATCAAACGTCCCCGCCCAGGAACCTACCCTGCCGGCTGAATAGTAACCGCTGGTGCCGGTAGCGGTTCCCTGCCAGCTGCCCGTGGCATTGCTCCCCGAATAGTCATAGGCAACCGTTCCCGTACCCTCATCGAACGTCCAGAGGCCAATAAGGGATGGGTCTCCGTAATCAAGGGGTTCCAGGCCAAACTTGGATCCTTTCTCATAGACCGATGCTAAGGTACCGCCATCAGTTGAGATGACGTCATTCGTGCCACCCAGCTTGTATTTCTGTGATTCCAGGGATGTCGTCACCTCATATTGCGTGCCGTTCGTGGTATAGGTGTAGTAGAGCCTCGAAGAGGAAGCGTTGGTCGGATCTATAGGGAGCTGGCCCAGGGGGGAACCCGTGGTGATAGTCGAAAAATTGACGGGGATCCAGCCCTGGCCGTTCGTGTTCCGGTAGTAGTTCGGGCCGGCGCAGTGGTAGGCATAGCCCGCGGGAAGGAGGGGAAGGCCGAGGGAAGCGCAATTGGAACCAGCGGTCGTGGTTGCATTCGGATCGGGAAGGGAAACGTAGACGGTATTGAGATTTCCCAGGGAACCGGCGTTGCTCGTGATGCCCTGGTCTATCTGATAGAGGGAGAGGGCATGGGCCAGGGTGTCCATGTCCGAGAGGCGGTTCTGGTCCCTGCTTTGCCGAAGCATCTCTGCGGGATTGAGAGTGAGGACGACAACGATCGAGAGGATGGCGATGACGGCGATCACAATGAGAAGCTCGATGAGGGTAAAGGCGTGGCGATGAGAAAACAACAACATAGATATGGATGGAAAAGACAAAAGTTAAAACTGCAGATATTCTTCCCATTTGGTGTAGAGTTCGCGGGTAGCGCGGATATCACGAACGTTATATTTTGCGATATCGAGAAATTTTTTCTTTTTGAAAAGCGGCCCGACGTCGTCGCCAGTCACGCCTTCCGACTTCGGGCTTGGGATGCCGAACGCGCGGCAAAAAAGATGGAGGCTCCCCTTCCTGCGCGTGGCGCCATAGAAACTTAATTGTTCGGCGAGATCGATGTGAAGTGCTTCGGGATTGTTCTGGTAGAGATAGCGGCCACGCATGAGATCTTTCGTTGGCCGAATTCCCTTGATCGCAGATCGGATGGCCATGAACGGAATGTCGAATGCGCGCCCATTGAACGTGATGAAAACCTGGTATCGCTCGGCAAGCTCCCAAAATTTTCTGAGCATCTCCTCTTCGGTCATCTGCTTGAAGGAAACGCCATCTTCTTTCGTTTCCTCGTTTTTTTGGCCGGGCGCTTGGTAATAAACCGCGCCTTCATTTTTATGATAATCGAGCAAACCGATGGCAACGATCTCGCCGGTCAGAGGCGAGAAACCCAGGCCATTTTTAAGGTCTTCGAGTGCAATTTTATATTCTTCGTCACTCTCGGAATCGCGCTTGATCCAACGGGTCAGGTTTTCCTGCGTAGCATGGTCAAGCTTATCGAAATCCTCGCCAATGGTCTCGATATCGATAACTAATTTATTGGTAGTTGTTGACATTGTCTCCATTGTAGCATAGAATGGGAAGGTTAAAAAAATATTAAGCGGTGCGATGTTACCGCTCTCGTGTTTACACCAAAATGGCACATACTAAAGCACTAGGCTCAACAAAACTCGGACGCGAATCTGCCGCACAACGTTTGGGCATCAAGGTTAATCATAACCAAAAAGTGAACGTCGGCGAAATTATTATCCGCCAGCGCGGCACGAAATATCTGCCGGGCAAGGGCGTGGTGCGTGCCGGTGACGATACGCTCTATGCCGGCAGAACGGGTGTGGTGAAATTCGCAGCAAAGACCAAGACAAAGTTCGATGGCAATCGCCGTTACGCAAAGATGGTAAATGTAGAATAAAGATAAAAATATCCCTCGCAAAAGATTAAATTTTAAAGTCTTTTGCGAGGGATATTTTATTATCTCCGAAGAAAAGTTATTTTTTCTCCTTCTCCCCTTCTGCGGCAATAGTCACTTTTAAAACTGCCGTTACCCCTTTTTTGAGATCAAGCGGAACCGTATACTCGCCAAGTTCTTTCAAGGGATATTTTAGATCCATTTCGACTCGCTCCGTCGTCACTAATTTTTGTTCGCGGAGGGCTTTCAAAATTGATTCTTTGTTGACGGAACCAAACACTGCGCCGGATTTGTCGACCTTCATCGTGAACTCGATCTTCGTCTCATTTATTTTTTTTGCAACCTCGCGCAGCCGTCCCAAAAGCTCTGTCTCATTTTTATCATGTTCGGCTTTCAATGCGTCGAGTTTCTTAAGAGCGCCCGGCGTTGCTGGTTCGGCTAATTTATTGGGAAAAAGAAAGTTCCGTGCGTAGCCGTCGCTCACCTCTTTCACGTCGAATTTTTTGCCGAGACTGCGAACATCTTCGAGAAGTATGATTTTCATAATGAAGTTGTTATAGGGTTATAGTGTTTGAATGTTCTCATGTTCTCCTGAAATTCATTACAACATCAGAACATTACAACACCATAACATAAGATTTTTTATTTTATTTCCTCTTGCAATACCTGGATTGCTTTGTCGAGTTGGGGATCCTGTTTGTTCGCCGTATCAGTGGCCGTGAGCGGCACTTCATAATCCGGCTCGATACCCTCGTGGTCAATAATTTTCCCAGAGGGCAAAACCCAATGTGCAACCGTGATCTTGAGCGATGACCCATCCGAAAGATTTTCAAGCTCCTGCACCGTGCCCTTACCGAACGTTTTTTCGCCGATCAGCTTGATGCCGCGGTCGTCGTGGAGCGCTCCGGCGAGAATCTCCGAAGCCGATGCGGAACCGCCGTTCACGAGGATCACCATCGGGAAATTATCAAGCGCGCCGTTGCCGGAAGCGGTATAGGTTGTCGTTGCAACGCTCCGTCCAACCTCCGAGACCACGAGCGAACCAGGTTTCAGGAAATAGCCGGCAAGATCCACGGCGACATTGAGGTAGCCTCCCGGATCATCGCGCAGATCAAGCACGATGCCCTGTGCATTGTTATTCATCGCTTTGACGAGCGCGTTATAGAAGAGCTGGTCCGCGGTTTGATCGAATTCTTCCAGTGAAATGTAGGCGACATTCCCCTTCATTTCGAAATTGACGATAGGGACCTGAATGTTGGCTCTCGTGATCGTGAAATCCTGCGTTTTGGTCCAGCCGGTGCGCATGACCGTTAACGTAACTTTTGTGCCGATTGGACCGCGGATAACATTTACGGCATCGTCGACTGTCATTTGGTCGGTCGAACTGCCGTTAATGCCGACGATGACATCTTGTGCCTTCAATCCTGCCAGGTCAGCCGGCGTTCCTTTAAGCGGTGCTATGATCGCAATATCATTTTTTGCATCCGTACCAAGCTCCGCACCGATACCGCCGAAATTTCCTGAAATATCCTGCTGGAACTGTTGGTTGTCCGCTGGACTGAAAAATTCGGTATAGGGATCACCGAGCGATTGTACGAGACCGTTGATCGCCCCGTAAACCTTGGCGGTGCTCGAAACATCGGGATTCCGAAGGTAAAGATCGTTGATATCCTGCCACGCTTCCCAGAATGTGCCGAAATCGGCGAGCGTTGTCGAAGAACCCGGCGGCGGCGCAATATTCGTTGCCTGCGAAACAAGCACGGCCTTCGGATGCTGTACACCTTCCGCCCAACCGAACCAAAATCCGCCCCCGAGGAGCGCTACACCCACAACGACCGCAACGGTCGTCTCGATAACCTGCTTTTTATTGATCTTCATCGCTCTATAATACCAGAAATAATTCAGAAAGTCCTGCGTTCCCTATGATACGAACACAAGACGGAAATAGGCGCGCTGCTCGCCTCTCATTTTTCTGAGAACGGAAATTTTTGGAGAGTGGTATAGCTCGCTCCTCTTCGCTCGAGCTCCGACTTCATGAGGTCCAGCGAAGTTCCTGCGCAGATTACTTTGATCGTTCGCTCAATCGGCGGTAAATCACTCGCCGACATAGCCTCCGAGAAGCGTGCGAGCGTGAGATGGCCGGAAAATCCCCTTGATTCGTGCCCAAAACGGACGCCCTCTTGATCCAACAGATTCTCCAATGTGTTCCGTAGATTCCCTAGCGCATGAGAGGTTTCTCGTGATGTTTTTAACCAGATCATGCGTGCATTATCTCTCTCTGGAACATAAGCAACTTCCGTGAAAGAAATGTCGACCGCAGAAAATTCTTCCGCTGCTTTTCGAATCGCCGCCATAATCTCCATGAGGTTCGCATCATCCTGTGTCCCGAGAAAGGAAACTGTAATGTGCCAGTTTTCTTCTGGTGTAAAACGAATACGCTCTGCCTGTTCCCATGCAAAAGCGCTCTCAATATTTTTCTCGATATTTTCGATTGCTTTTCGCATCGGTGCCTCGAGATTGATAGCGATAAATAGTCTTCGCTTCATATTTTTATAAGACAGATATTTTAAGGATCGTGTCGAAGTCATCATCCGGAACAGTTTTGTTTTTTCGTTCAAAACCACAGACCGCGCAACGATGAAGAATGATCCATCCTCCCTTCTTCAGTTCCGCGCCCACCGGCTCCATAAGTCCGCCGCATGTCGCTGCCCGGTCGCCGGGATTCACGTCGACGTGCCGGCTCCACAAACATTCTGGACAATGGTTTGTGTAGCCATTGCCGCGGACCGCACGTCCGCAATTTCCGCAGGTAAAATCCTCTTTCATTCGCTCGAAACGCCGCGCCATCCGTTCATTTTATCACACCTGCTTCTCTTTCGAATCCCCTCAAAATGTCGTACCATAGAGGCATGCCGACTACGCGTGAAAAATATATGGCTGAACTTAAACGCCGAGGGAAGGAATCTCATGTCTACCGCAATTATCAACTGATTGGCCTCGAAATCGCTGATATTCTAGGCGATCGATCCCACAAAGCGCTCTACATTAAATTGGCGAAGGAAGGAAATCAGCGCCGCCTTCTTGCGATTGCAAAAGATGTGGCTGAGCGGAGGGAGATAAAAAACCAGGGCGCTTATTTTATGAAAGTGATCTCTGAGCAGCGCGAAAAAATCTTTTCAAAAAAATCATGATCAATGATATTTGGGTCATAGGCAACAAGAAAGAGGAAAAATTTCTCCGAAAGAAGACAGTTGATGTTGATTTTGAAAAATTCAAAAAAAAAGACATCGCCGATCTTGTTTCCCACATGCGGCGCGTTATGCGCGCGGCGAACGGCGTTGGCCTTTCGGCGAACCAGATCGGCTTGAATCTCAATATGTTCGTCGCGGAAGTGCCCGATGTCGACAAAGGGGGGACAAAATTCTATGCACTCTTCAATCCGAAGATCGAAAAAAAAAGCGATGAAACAGGAATTTTCGAGGAAGGATGTCTCAGTATCCCCGGTAAATGGGGCTATGTTTCGCGCGCGGAGCGGGTAACCTTGAGCGGTTTCGATAAAAACGGCAAGCCGGTGAAAATAAAAGCGTGGGGGCTTCTCGCCCACGTTTTCCAGCACGAAACCGACCATCTCCAGGGAAAGCTTTTTATCGACCGAACCAAAAAAGTGTTCGACCACGAGAAAGGAGAATAGCGTTGTAAGGTGATAATGTTCTAATGGCGTCATGGAAATTCATTAGAGCACTAGGATATCTACATCATGAATTACATCTTTTTCGGGACGCCAAGTTTTTCGGCACGATGCCTCAAGATACTGCTGGACCACGACATGGCTCCTGTTGCGGTCATCTGTAATCCGGACCGCCCCGTCGGGCGCAAACATGTTATTACTCCCCCGCCAGTAAAACAGCTCATCGCGAATCGCGAATCGCGAATCGCTATTTTCCAGCCGGAAAAATTGGATGTTGAATTTCAAACAAAGCTCAAGGCGCTCAATCCGGATTTTTTTGTCGTTTTCGCCTATAACAAAATCTTACGAAAAGAAGTTCTCAACATTCCCCGACTCGGGACCATTGGCGTTCATCCTTCATTTTTGCCGAAATATCGAGGTCCATCACCGTTTCAAACAGCACTCCTGAACGGAGAAACGGAAACGGGTGTCACGCTTTATCTTCTGGATGTCGGCGTCGATTCCGGACCGATCCTTGCACAATCAAAACCGGTCGCCATAAGAAACACCGATACCTTTCATTCTCTTGCTGAGAAACTCGCCGATATCGGAGGAGACATGCTCGTCGAAACACTAGCGTCGTTTTACGATGGAAAGCTATCGCCCAAACCCCAGAATGAAGCAGAAGCCACGCTTACCAAAAAATTCACAACTGAAGACGGCTTTGTCGATCCAAGCGACCTTGCCGCAGCGGAACAGGGCGACACCGCACAATCAGTTCGTCTTGACCGAAAAATCCGTGCGCTCAATCCGGAACCCGGCGTTTGGACCATGCGGGAAAACAAACGCCTAAAATTACTTGAAGCAAAAATCGAGAACAACAAACTACGACTCGTCACAACCCAACGCGAAGGAGAAAAAGCAAAAAGCCGAAACGGTAGCTGCTAGAATAAAGCAAATCTTATTTGCCATCGGTTAGTTTTTCAATATCTTCGATCTCTGCTTCGGTCTTTTCCTTGAGCTGCCTTGCTTCTTTCTCGATGGCTCTTTTTTCCTTTACTAAACTTGCCGATCGAAGATCGATGTTTAATATTTTTTCATTCTTTTCTTCGTTATTCATCTTGCCTATTTCCTCGCGAAGCTCCCTTTCAAATTCACGGAGTTCCCGTTTCATCCTCCTCTTCCACGAGATCAGATGCCAGGTCAGAAGATAATAGATAAGGATAAAAATAATCACGATAACTACGAGAGCAATAAAGGAGAAAGAGAAGAAACGGGTCATCTGATACCGCCATTCTTGCCAGCTGTTTTGCGCCACGACGGTAAACGACGTATCTTCTTCCCGAATATTGCCAGCATTATCGATCGCGCGAACCGAAAGGGACCGTTTGCCCGGTGCGGATTGCGGAAGAATATACGAGGATCCTTGCTGGAGATTTTCGGCATTAAACCAGTCGCCATCCCCTATCTTAATCTCATAGTGCGAAAGTCCCGATAGAAGATCCGTCGTCGACCACGTGAACGTCACTTGGGTGTCGGCCGGATCGGTATCGATACGCGTTATCGTAAACGGTTCCGGCGGTGTCCGATCGAGCCGTAAGGTTTTCACCGTAACCGGTGACCAAACACCGTTCTCTTCGTAGGAAATCAGGAAATACCAAATGCCGTCATTCAGGGATGAAAGGTCGTAGGACGCGCTCGTTGCCTGGCTTGCGCCGGACGTTACGGAAGGTGCCATATTAGAACTGCTCGCGAAAGAATACCAGACACCGTCAGCGCCTGCCGGCAAGCTCCAATCGAAGTGTGATTATGTAAAAAAGATTCATGTACGATAAAGGTGCTCTTAAGACCAAGAACTTGGCAAAGTTCCCCTATCGTTAAGTATAGCAAACGATATGCGAGAAAACGTTCCTAAACGGTGGATAACGGTTACTTTGGGAAATTTTCCCACACCGCTTCCCAGTTCACCACATTCCACCAGGCATCAATATATTCCGGCCGGCGGTTCTGAAATTTCAGATAATAGGCGTGTTCCCAAACGTCGAGTGCGAGAAGCGGTCTCTGATTCAAGGCAAGCGGACTATCCTGATTCGGCGTGGAAATCACCGATAATTTACCATCATCGCCAAGAACCAGCCATGCCCAACCGGAACCGAATACACCAGATGCGGCTTTAGTGAAAGATTCTTTAAACGGAGCGAATCCCCCGAAAGATGCATTGATCGCTTCGGCAATCTTCCCTTGAGGCTCGCCACCAGCTTTTGGTGCCATCACCTTCCAAAAAAAATCGTGATTCCAATATCCCCCGCCCGAGTTGCGAACCGCCGTACGGATATCTTCCGGCACGAGCGTAAGATCTGCGAGCATCTTTTCAAGCGGCACATCCGAAATCTCCGGATGCTTTTCAAGTGCGGCGTTTAAATTATTCGTATACGCCTGATGATGTTTGGTGTGATGTATTTCCATCGTTTTTGCGTCGAGATACGGCTCAAGCGCATCATAACCGTATGGCAACTGCGGCAATTCATATTTCATAGTTTTATTTCATTTGTTTTTTTACGACTTCTTATTTATTATACCAGAGAAGCAAGTCGTGCGTGAAAACATATTGGGAGGTCGTCTAATGGTAGGACAGCGGCCTTTGAAGCCGTGAATCTTGGTCCGATTCCAAGCCTCCCAGCTAGTGAGATTTTATAACGAGGATTATTTCTTTCTCAAAAGATAAATCTTGAATGGTGCTTGCTGTACCCCCTGGAGTACTGGCGCTTGCTCCACGACATCGGCGATCTCATATCCGTGTTGCGGAGCTCTTTTTGCTGGATCATTATCTAAGGTACCGTCTTTGTTCTCTGCCAAAACGAACCACGGCATAATATAAATTGCATCCAATGTTGAATACCGAGGAGCTTCATCGAGATAACGATCGATTAATTCTGTTCCTCCGAGCATCATTCTTGTCCATTCTTTACCCGGTATGGGCTCAGCAGAAAAAAATGGGTGATTGAATATCTGTACCTGTACCTTGGGTCGTTCGCCATAAGAATCGAATAGATCGCTCACAAAGACTTCGGATTTCTTTTCTAAATTTAAGCGTTGGACGTTTCTTCTTGCGTTAGCGACGGCATGGAGGTCGATGTCCTCCATAAACACCTTTTCTGCTCCAGAAAGACAAGCAGCTATTCCGATAATGCCACAACCCGTACCCATGTCGTTGACCGTTTTATCTTTTACGATATCCGAATGCTCTGCTAAAAATTGAACCACTTGAATACCCGAATTCATTATTTCCGGATTACCTACCTTAGGATCGACTTCGAGCTCCAAAGACGAACTACCGAATGGGATGGTAACCAATTTGGTCTCTTCTTGATTTTCGTAAATTGAAATCTGTTTATTGACTTGAGCAAGCTGCTCTGGGAGTGTCCCTACAGATGCACCCAGTGCTACAGTATGCAGGTCAGACAGAAAGGAAAGGACCTCACAAAGAATAGTATCGACAGGATAACGGACCAACTGGCCTCAAACGGCATAAAGACGGTTAATCTTGGCGGTAATGAACCATTGTTCACAAATGGGCCAAATCCGAAAGATACTCTTCTGCCGTATATTGTTTCATCTTTAATTGAGAAGAATATCCTGGTTGGCATCACAACCTCGGGAATATCAATCAATTATTTGGCGGAGCATTATCCCTCAACATTCCAAGCGTTGAACGACGTCGACGTGAGTCTAGATAGTCCCTTCTCCGACGAACATAATGTGAATCGTGGAGCTGCCCTGTTCAATAGCGCCTTGAAAGCAATTCGTTACTGCAGAGACGCATTGATTGAACACACTATAGTCATGTGCGGGATGAACTGGAATCTGTCCGACAAACATATAGACGCCCTCTGCAACATTGCCATGGAGACAGAAAGCAATGTGAGGATCAACTTCATTAAGCCAACTGCAAAAACTCATCTTCACCTCGTTCCGAGCCCGAAGCTGTTCTATGAGACATCGAATAAATTGATGGAACGGTCTGAACCAATCGTTTTCGGGGAACCGCTCCTGTCGTCCACGTACACCGGCACCGGAAAGGGGTGTCCGTGCGGAATCAGATCGTTCCGTATCCATTCGATAACCCCGAACGGAAAGGTGCCGATCAGTCCATGTGTATATATGCATGACTACGCCGTCGGCGATATGCTCGTGGATGATTTGTGCGACATCATTTCATCAAAGCCTTTTTCTGACTTCAGGGAGAGGCATGAAAATCCGGAAAAGATAAAGGAATGCGCAGACTGCAAACTACTCACAACCTGTCGCGGTGGTTGTGCCGCGAGGGCATACCTCATGTCGGATCAATTGAACGGATTACTGGTGAGAGATTCTTACTGCATCAAGGAAAACGGCAACGGTCACAATATCAATTTTTCTCGATATCCCATCAGAAAAAGGGATAAGGTGCTGGTTCATGAGGATTACTTGTGCACGTTAATAGTAAAACCAGTACGACGTGCTCAATAATTACGACAAAGAAGTCAATGTAGCATTGACTTCTTTTTTTATTTTTATACAATCTAAAATATGGAACCATTAAGCACCGTTTCGTACATAGGCAAAACAGTCGATGTGGTGATGGATCGACCCCTTCATAGCAAACATCCAAAGTGGGGATTCGAATATGAGGCCAACTACGGATACGTGCCGCATACAGTCAGCGGTGATGGCGAGGAGTTGGACGCCTATGTCCTTAATGTTGACAAACCTCTGGATAGGTTTACTGGCACGTGCGTCGCCGTCATACATCGGACGAACGACAATGACGACAAGCTGGTTGTCGTGCCAGAAGACCAAAATCAGATATCAGACGAGGATATAGTCAAACAAACTGCTTTCCAGGAAAAATTTTTTAAGTCCGCTATTTTAAGGAAGTAACCAGACTGTTGAACTTTCCATCAATTAGACGATTCTCCCTGCTGGTCGGCCGTGATTTCCATAGCACAGTCTTTCCATCGACCATTAGCCCGAACACGCGGTTCGCTTCGTGATAGAATATCAAATCCCGTGGTATCCTCTCGAGACTTATATGAGAATCCCTGTTGTCGATGAATAAAATATCGGCCTTCTTGCCCACCTCGAGACTGCCGATTTCTTTTTGCAAACCTAAAACTTCGGCTGCCTTTATGGTGATTAAATCGAATATTTGGGTGATGCCTATCTTCCCCACTCCGAACCTGTTGTGATACAAATAAGCTGACCTTGCCTCGCTGAGAAGATCTAGACTGCCGTTGGTTATAAATCCATCCGTCGCTATGCAGACCTTGATATCATTTTTCAGTAGCCACTTCAGGTCGACAGCGTGATCAGACACTCTCATATTCGAGGTTAAACAATGCACCACGGACGCTCCCCTGTTCCGAATGATCCGAAAGTCATTTTTATTGATCCAATTACCGTGAATAATGATCGTGTCATCAGAAAGAAGTCCGTAATGATCCAATACTCCCACGGATGATTTTCTCCAGGTGCGTGCGGCATAATTTTCATCGTCCTCGGTTTCTGAGAGATGAATAATCAACTTGTATCTGAATTCCCTGAGCAGGATACCGATCTCGGCAAGCTTTTCGGAATCAACGGATTTGAGCGAATGTATAAATATTGCCGGATACGTTAGAGCGCTTTTCTCGCACTTGTCGCATTCAGATCTCAACATGGTCATTGATGCTCCGTAAAACTTTTTCAGTTTCTCACTTCGCATCAGCATATATCCGGAAACGTTTCTCAAACCGACGCGTGATGCGGCCTCTCTCGTCCTCCCGCCACACAGGGTGGACGTCCCCTCGCGCATGGCCAACAGGGAGGAATATTCGCTGATAATATTTCTCTTTTTTTCTATAAGACCATTTGATTTACTGATAACGTCCGTACTTCTGATATATTCAGCGATGTCCTGAAATTCAGGCAACGCAAAATATCTATAAGCGGTTTCTCCGAGGTGGATATGGGCATTTATCAAACCTGGAGTAATTATCAATCCGCTAGCGTCCTTAACAGAAATTTGTGAGTTGCGGAAGAACAGGTTTCTGATGATCTCAGTTTTTTCAGGTCTACGCATTTCTATCTCTACGCCTTGGCATATACGAGTTATATCCTCTTCGTCCATGGAATGTATAACGTAAGATTTTTTAGTAAATAAGGAAAAAACGAGTATGCGCGCAAATTCATAGTTTTGTGCAACATATTTCCAGAACAGATCCGGAGCAACCCCCAAATCCAGCAAGAGTTCGTTGGCAATATCCACGTCATCGAAAGTGAAACTTGAATTTCTTTTATTTTCGTTCCGTGGAGGTAATTTTTTTAAAATTACTCTGTTGAGATAGAGATCTCTGACGATCTCACGAAACTCATTATTTTTGATGATGGCCGAAAGGAATTCATCGGCAAACCCCGTCCTTCGCAGAGTCACCTCCGCTTGATGGATCGTTGACACTTTTGCGTTCATGTTGAACCTCCTAGTTTGTGATAATTCATTCTCTTGGTGAGAATATATTTTTTAAATGTCCCATCGTTTTGTACAATATTATGAGTAATTGTGCAAGTATTTGTAATGGGAGCTAGTCTAGGAGATTTGAGTAGTGACGCACGATTTTTCTTGTGATTGCA
>CAYUBE010000011.1:0-28552 GCA_964442965.1 uncultured Candidatus Saccharibacteria bacterium | reverse complement strand
CCAGTGGCAAGGTGGGACCCTCTGCAGGGAGTTTTGACGGGACGGATGACTATGTGAATATTCCAACAAACACAACATTGCAGAGTTCAAATTTTGGAGGATTGTCTGTCGTTGGATGGGTAAAATTCAATGCGGTCACAACAGGAGGCAGTCTCCTGATGAAAAACAGCGACTACGGAATGCGTCTGAATACTACCGGCATCATACCGTATTTTACTACGAGTGTTAATGGATGGGGAGGTAAAGCGGGATATAGTTACACGTTTCAAACCGGCATTTGGTATTTTGTCGGATTTACCTATGCAAGCGGCACAGAGAACGTATTTCTGAACGGCGGCAACGTTCTCGTTTCGAATGCTTATTCGGGTTCATTGGCGGGAACCGCCGGGAGTGTGCAATTATCTCAGGTGGTATGGGATCCGTCGGTGATCAGCGGTTCTCTTGACGACGTTCGCATTTACAACCGTGCCCTCTCGGCGGCAGAAATACAGGCGATCTATAACGCAGAGAAATAATAGATGTTCCCGACATCGCAAGTTCCCTGGAGCTTGCGATGTTGATTACTTTTTTTTCTTTCCGCTCGAAAACCATGCATAAGCAAAAGCGGCGAGGGCAACGATGAATGCGACGACGCCGTGTTTCACATGAACCGCCCCGTCGCCGATGGCAAATCCCGGGAGCCATGTCGGAAGCGAGCCGGCCGGCGTGGTCCAATAAATTATGGCGAGGACAAGACACATGATTCCCACGAGCGTACCGATGACGGTTTGAAATTTTTTCATGGTATTATTTTAGCATATGAGGAATAATTTACAATTTTTAATTCGGACAATTTACAATCATGAAAGAAAAAAACGAACATAAAAAGAAATTGAGACATCGGCTGCCGAGAATTTTCCGAATTCTCGGTCCCGGTCTCATTACGGGTGCCGCAGACGATGATCCGTCGGGTATCGCGACCTATTCCCAAACGGGCGCACAGTTTGGCTACGGCCAGCTGTGGGCCGCCGTTTTTCTATATCCTTTTATGACTGCCGTGCAGGAAGCATGCGCACGGATCGGGGCAGTGACGAAAAAGGGGATCGCACAGGTAATTCGGGAAAACTATAGTAAAAAAATACTATTTGCCGCCGTTACGCTCATTCTTATCGCGAACACCGTGAACATCGGTGCGGACATCGGCGCCATGGCGTCGGCCGTGCGGCTGATCTTCCCGATTCCATTTGTGGTGATCACCCTGCTCTTTACGGCGCTTATGCTTCTCCTTGAGATATGGATACCGTATCGGACCTATGCGCGCATTTTAAAATGGCTCGCCGCGAGCTTATTGGTCTATCCTGCCGTGGTTTTTCTGGTTCACGAGCCATGGCACGAGATCCTTATTGCGACGTTTCTGCCGCACATCAGCATGAGTTTCGCTTTCCTTTTCATCCTGGTTGGCGTTGCGGGAACGACCATATCGCCTTATATGTTTTTCTGGCAGGCGTCGGAAGAGGTCGAGGAAGAGGTCGGGAGCGGCACGAACACGAAACCAGGCGTGTCAAAAAAATTCATTCGTGACATGCGGACGGATAATGCGCTTGGCATGTTTATCTCAGAGTGCGTCACGTGGTGCATCATCCTTGCGACCGCAACTGTATTGCACGCGAGCGGTGTCACGAATATCGGGACGGCGGCTGACGCCGCAAAAGCGCTTGCGCCTTTGGTGCATACCTTTCCTCACGCTGGCTTTCTTGCAGAACTGATTTTTGCGATTGGCATCGTGGGACTCGGTTTGCTCGCCGTTCCGGTGCTCGCCGGTTCCGCGGCTTACGCCCTGTCCGAAGCATTCAGTTGGCATGAAGGGCTCTACCGCAAGTTCCGCGAGGCGCATGGCTTCTATGGCGTTATCACGGTTGCAACCCTCATCGGCCTTCTCATCAATTTCGTCGGCATTGATCCCATCAAGGCCCTCATCGTGACGGCGGTCCTGAACGGCGTTGTTGCGGTCCCGTTGATCGCGATCATCGCCGTCGTTTCTTCGAATAGAAAAATCATGGGCGAACATCGAAGCGGATGGCTTTCAAAAATTTTCCTCTGGTTGACATTCGTTCTCATGCTCGTGGCGGCAATCGGCATGTTCGTGACGCTTTGATAGATTAAATTTTTATTAAATAAATCTTGCGTTCGTCATATCTTTTATTATGATTTCAGTCATGAATAGAAAAATAACGTTGGATGTGCTGGCGGTCATGATCCAGGAAGGATTTTTAGATGTAGCCCGCCGGACGCAAAGTATAGAAGAACGCCTGCAGGCACTTGAGCTTCGGGTCGAAAGGCTTGAAAAACGCGTGGATTCTATCGAAGAACGGATGGAAAATGGATTTTATAATATTACTCAAGAACTTCAGAAGATTAAAAAATCCATCAAGCAAGCCGATGACTACGAGCGGGTCGCCGCGTTGGAAATTCGCGTTGATGTCCTGGAAAAGAAAATAGGATAATGGTCGCTCGCGCCAAAGGCGGTTTTTGAAATGGGTTCTAGATCCCCGAATTTCTCTTGTGGAAGACCATGAAAAGGATAACGAGCGCGAAAGCGGTCAGTGCCATTATGGGGATTGTGATGTAACCGTATTCCATGAAGTAGACATACTCACAGCTTACGCCCACAGCAGAGCAATCGATGAACGACGAGCCACCGAGTTGCAGGTAAGAATGATAGGCGCTTACCAAAAATCCGGCGCTCGAAAGAACGATTGCGCAGTTCCTCACAAAATTTCCATAGAGGCGCACGTGTTCTTCTTTTCGTGCGAGCATGGCAACGATGAAGATGACAGCATCGGTATAGAGAAACCCGCGTTCGATCCAGCAGAGCAGGCAGGGCCGGAAATGCGCGAATTCGGAGTAGAACAGGCTGCCGACGACGCCGCCAACTGCAATGATAAAAGAAAAAAGGACGGCATATTTGCCGAAGAATGCGCCGACGCGCTTGCCCCAGCCGCGATCACGGAGCGATGTCGTAGCGAGCACAAAAAGAAAAATAGCCAGAACATCCGCAAGAAGCGTAAAAAAGGACAGGATGTCGGTGGCGTTCTGGACTATGGGAGTCATAGGATAGATATTAGTTATTAGCCGCTAGTGGCCAGGGACTAGTTACTATTGGCTAATTCGTGCTTGTCGGCAGGGGGCAGCCGGTTTTTTGGGCGAGTGTTTGGAGGGACTGGACACCGCTTGCTTCCGAGCCGTCAGGGAACCGCCACGTCGGATACTCTTGGATTTTATTATCGATACAAACCTTTGTCTGTCCCGAAGCGTCAGGCAGAGAGCATTCGACATAGGGGAGATATTGGGCTGAATTTCCGAATTCGTTCTTTTGGTCGTGGCAATGCGGGCACCAGAACGCGCCGAAGAAAGTTGTGCTGGTGTTTGAAATACATTTTGCGAAGGCATCGTATAGCCCGCTTGGTGGCGGGATGGTTTTTATATAGAGGAATGCTCCCGCAATGACCGCGATCCCGACGAGGATCCAGATCGCAATTCTCATCTTTTTGATGCTTTTTTCATGAGCTACCTGCTTTTTTGCATGTTCATTCATGGGAATAAGTATACCAGAGGTGAGATGCGGCAATCAACTTTTTAAATTTCGCGATCGGAAAGTAAAAATAATTCTGAAATGCTATAATTCATAGTGTTATGACCCTCCTTATTCGAAATGTACAGATTCTCGGCGGGGTGCGGGATTTTCCCGAGCCGATGGACGTGTTCATCGCCGGCGACAAGATATCGGCGATCGGTCATTTTCCCAATAAAAAAGCGGATGAGGTTTTGGACGGCCAGGGCGCATATCTTTCGCCGGGTTTTATTGATGTGAATACTGATTCAGATCATTATCTCACGTTGTTCGACTATCCGAGCCAGGACGATTTTTTGAAACAGGGTGTGACAACGATCTTCGGCGGCATGTGCGGATCATCGCTTGCGCCGCTTCTCTATGGTTCGCTCGAGTCAGTGCGAAAGTGGGGAGGTGCGGAAGAGAAGGTGAACGTAAATTGGCACAGCATGGCGGAATTTCTTGCGGCGGTCGACAAGCGGCCTCTCGGCGTGAATTTCGGAACGCTTGTCGGCCATTCGACCGTGCGCCGTGCGCTAGTGGGAGATGAATTAAGAGATCTCAGTAAGAATGAGTTGAATGTTTTTTCAGAAACGCTCCGCCGGGCTTTGCGGGAAGGTGCCTTTGGCTGTTCGACGGGGCTGGGCTATGTGCACGGGCGGAGCGCCACGCCCGCAGAACTCAAAACACTCGTCGCCGTGGTCAAAGAATTCAGGGGGGTCTATGCAACACATCTGCGGGATCTCGGTTCGGGTCTTGTGGGATCGATCGGTGAAACCATCGCCTTGACGGGGGATTCCCGCGTGAAAACATTAGTGAACCATCTGGTGCCGCTCGCGCAATCAAAAAAAGAATATGTTGCTGCATTGGAATGTATCGGAGCGTTGCCGCCCTCCGTGGATTTTCATTTCGACATCTATCCGTTCGACACGATGCTCTTGCCGATCTATACTTTTCTGCCGATCTGGGCGCAGAATGGCGGCACGGCAAAAATGCTTGCGAATATCGCCGATCCGTGGCTTGTAAAAAGAATTTTAAAGGAAATGGAACCGATTCGCGCCGAGCGCACGACGGTCGCTCAGGCGCCGGGCAATGATTTCCTTGTCGGTAAATCTTTGCAAGAAATCGGCCTTATCTACGGCATCATGGATGCGCGCGAGATCATGCTTCGCCTCATGGCGGAGACTCGCCTTCGCGGCATTATTCTTGCAAAAGTGATCGATGAAGATCTTGCGCGGCAGGCCCTCGTGGACCCACGCAGCTTTATTGCCTCGAACGCACCGAGCTTCGGTGAGATCAAGGGGCGAAAACAGCTCAAAACCGAACGTACCACCTCGACCTTCAGTACGTTCCTTTCGCTGGCTGAACACGGCCTTCTGCCGCTCGAAGAGGCTATTCGGAAGATTACCCGCGATCCGGCGCGGGAGTTCGATCTGGCGTTGCGGGGCGAGATCAAAGAGGGAAATTTTGCCGATCTTGTGTGTTTCAAAAATGGAGAATTCAGATTCACGATTGTGAACGGCAAGGTTGCGGTGAAAAACGGCGAGTTCCAAAATATTTTTGCCGGCCAGGCTCTTCGCCATGCCGTAAAACGATAACGCATGCCGACCGCTTCGCTGAAAAAGACGGGCCAGCCGGATTATTTTTTTCTTGCGATTCTTTTTGCGCTCATCGTATTCGGCCTTGCCATGCTTGCGTCGGCATCGTCGGCACTCGGCCAGTCGCAATTCAATGACAGTTATTTTTATCTGAAGCATCAGTTACTGTACGGGCTCATTCCGGGTATCGTAGGATTTTTGATCGGCTATTTTGTTTCTTATGAGCGCTGGAAAAAGATCGCGCTCCCGCTCCTGATCGTGGGTATTATATTTCTCGCACTTGTTTTTACGCACTTCGGTACGGAAATCAACAGCACGAACCGCTGGCTGCGATTCGGCCCCATCCAGTTTCAGCCGGCGGAAGTCGTGAAGTTGATCTATATTCTTTACGTCGCGGCATGGCTCAGCAACGCCAAACTCAAGCGGGAACATGATTTGAGGAGCGGACTGATACCGTTTCTTATCGTCTCCGGCCTCATCGCGGGACTTCTTATTCTCCAGCCGGCGACGAGCACCGTTGCCATTCTTCTTGGATCTGGTCTTGTCGTCTATTTTGTGAGCGGTGCGCCGAAACGGTATCTCGTAGGCATTGTTCTCCTGGCTGCGCTCATTATTGCCGCCGTGATCTATGTGACGCCCTATCGCCGTGCGCGGATTCTCGGATTCATGAATCAGAGTGCCGATACGCAGGGCCAGAATTACCAGGTGAACCAGGCTCTCATAGCTATCGGTTCCGGCGGATTCTGGGGTGTGGGTTATGGCAAGTCGACCACGAAAGCGAGCCTGCCAGCCGTGATCGACGATTCCATTTTTGCGGTGATCGGCGAGGAGCTCGGTTTCATAGGAACCGCCACCTTGATTGTTCTCTTCGGACTTTTCGCCTTGCGTCTTTTTTGGAACTCCCGCCGCGTGGGCGACCGTTTTGGTCGCCTGCTCCTTGTCGGTATCGGGACCGTGGTGGCGGTCCAGGCGTTCGTAAATATTGCTTCGACCGCAGGCGTTATCCCTTTAACGGGAGTTCCCTTGCCATTCGTGAGCTACGGCGGCACGGCGCTCGCGGCATTTCTTACCATGAGTGGTATTGCAGCGAACGTTACGAAAAGTTCATAAAGAGATTTTTGATTCAAGATTCAAGAATCATGAATCGGTGCTATACTTTTTATCATGGCTGACCAAACGTTTCGGGTGGTTCTTGCGGGCGGCGGAAGCGGGGGACATACCTATCCCTTGTTTGCCGTTGCGGAAGCACTGAACGAGCGTGCGGCAAGGATGAAATTTGACCTCAGCCTGACGTATCTCGGGCCGAAGGATGCGACGGTCGCCGGACTCTTCCGAAGCGCCGGCGTCACGGTAAGTTTCGTCGCGGCGGGTAAAATACGCCGCTATTTGTCGCTCCAGAATATTGCCGATATACCGAAGTTCTTTATCGGTTTTTTTCAAGCGCTCGTAAAATTGTACGTCATCATGCCGGATGTCATTTTCTCAAAGGGCGGCACGGGAGCGTTTCCCGTGGTGCTCGCAGGATGGTTTTATCGGATTCCCATCGTGATCCATGATTCCGACGCGAAACCCGGCCTCACGAATATTGCATCATCGTTTTTTGCGAAACGGATATTCATCAGTTTTGATTCAGCGGCAAAGTATTTTAATCCGGGCATCACGAGTCGGACGGGGGTTCCGGTGCGGCGCGAGCTTTTTGCAAATCCGACAACGAAGGAGCTTGCCAAAGAGACGCTTGGCTTCGATCCGGCGAAGCCTCTGCTTCTCGTGCTCGGCGGTTCGCAGGGGGCCGAGCGTGTCAACGATTTCGTGCTGACAAATCTTGCAGTGATCATCAAAGAAACGCAGATTTTTCATCAGACCGGCATTGCCAATTTTCCCGAGGTGAAGCGTCTCTCCGACGCCGCACTTCTTGAGGCATCGTTTGCAAACAGATATGACGTTACCGCGTACCTCGACAATAAAAATTTATCGCTCGCGCTTATGGCGGCTGATGTTGCGTTGTCGCGGGCAGGGAGCACGACGCTTTTCGAGCTCGCGGCATTCGGGATACCTGCGATCCTTATTCCGCACGACGGCGGTTCGAACGGCCATCAACGGATGAACGCGTACGATTTTACGAAAAACGGCGCGGGAGTCGTCGTTGAAGAGCCAAATCTACTCCCCGGTATTTTTCTTTCCGAGCTTAAAAAAATTATCTCGAACCCCGATCTTCAGCAGAAAATGAGTATCGCGGCAAAACAGTTTTTCATTCCCAATGCCGCCGAGGTAATCGTGGACGGCATTCTCGAAGCAGCAGCATAGATAAAGTTCGGCGCGGTTTAAAAATTTTATTTATGGCGTTCCCGCGCCTTGCTCCGCCGAAGCGCTTCGCAAAGGCGAGCAGGCGGGAATCCGTTTTCTGCTCAGATTATTTCCTCCTGCGAGGATAAAAAAAGCGCAACCTTTTTGTTTCAAAGTGATGCCCATCCGAATTTGACAAATACTTATGCAATAGTATAACTACGTCATAGTTCTTTGACATACTAACTTACGTTTGCCACGGCAGAGAGCGGCTTATCGCGGGCCTCTGTCTGCTATGGCAAACTTGGACGATCCAAGAGCCCGCTGGCGATAACGCGACAGATTCTTCATTAAGAATACGTTGCAAAGATAAGGAGATACGTTTTATGGAAAACACATCTGCAATCATGTCAGCTCGGCAGGCGTCCGAACTTGATTTCGCATTTGCTCGTAACGGGTGGAATGCAGAGGAAGTAAAAAAACTGTCAACAGGCGACATTCTCTCTTCGGTGAGAGAGGTCATTCTGGGCCGCTCTGAAATCAAGCCGAAAGAGCATGCCTGGACCGAAGAAAACGGCATCATCCGCTTCTCCGTCACTTCCGACGGGACAACCGGTCCGGCGTGGATCAAGCGCCTTGAGAAGAAAGGATTCCGCATCGGCGACCATGCGAGAAGCATCCTGAAGTCGAAAGATTTCAAGCCAACCTCCGGAATAACCACGGAAGTGGTGGTTCTGAAAGGAATGCTTTTCAGCGATGAAAACCGGGTCACCAAAAAAATTCGGGCTTATGCTGAAACATTAAGTTTCAACAGCCAAAAACCTGAAAAGCCAAATCCGGAGATTGCATGCCTGATCCGAGAAAAGTTCTCTGATGAAGACCTGGAAGCCATGGGCCTTGCATGGATCGTTGCCATGCATGAGCCTATCAATGATTCCGGTGGCAACCCGAGCTTGCTCGGTGCGGACCGTGACGACGACGGTAGCTGGTTGGGTGCGGGTTTGGACAATCCTGGCGGCAGGTGGATCGGTGATGGCGGGTTTGCTTTCGCCCTCCCGCAAGGTTAGCGCTTAGCGCTTGGAATCTTGGATATCTCTGATCCTTGGAACTTAGTTCTTCGGTTTTCTCCCGTGCCTTGGCATTCTGCTGAGGCGCGGGAATTTTTTATATCAACAAAACCATTTTTCAAATCGGGTTTTTCGTGGTAAAATGATAAAAACATGCCGAGCGATTCTAAAAAAACTATTCGCGTTCGGATGGCGCCGAGTCCCACGGGGCACTTGCACATGGGATCGGCCCGGACGGCGCTCTATAACTGGCTTTTTGCCCGACAGAACGGCGGCACGTTCGTTTTGCGGATCGAGGATACTGATAAAGAACGGTCAAAGAAAGAATACGAAACAGAAATTCTTGAAGGGCTTGCGTGGCTTGGGATCGACTGGGACGAAGGGCCTGTCCCGATTTCTTCTCAGGAAATCGGGAAATTTCCAATTTCCAATTTCCAATTTCCAAGAGAGATAAAAGAGAGGGGTGATTTTGGCCCGTATCGGCAGAGCGAGCGGACCGAGATCTATAAAAAATACCTGAAGGAGCTTTTGGAAAAAGGGGAGGCGTATTACTGCTATTGCACAAAGGAAGATATCGAAGCCCAAAAGCAGGCGCTCGCCGCGCAGGGATTGCCGCCAAAGTATAACGGCCATTGCCGCAACCTCGCGGAACCGCCAGCCGGAAAAAAGCCGGAAGTGATCCGTTTTAAAGTTCCCGAGGTCAAAGTTGAATTTGATGATATGGTTCGGGGTAAGGTTGCTTTTGACGCGGCACTTTTCGGCGACATGATCATCGCAAAAGATCTCGATAATCCGCTCTATAATTTCGCCGTGGTTGTGGACGATGCGCTGATGGAGATCACGCACGTGATCCGTGCGGAAGATCATATCTCGAACACGCCGAAGCAGATACTCATGCAGCGGGCACTCGGCTTTCAAGAACCGATCTACGCGCACATCCCGCTTATTCTGAATCCCGATCGAAGTAAGATGTCAAAACGCTTCGCTGACACTGCGGTCATGGACTATCGGAACGACGGCTATCTCGCTCCGGCGATAACGAATTTTTTGGCATTTCTTGGCTGGCATCCGAAAGGCGATGAAGATGTTCTTTCCGAGAATGAACTTACGGCACAATTCGATCTTTCGCGTGTTCAGAAAGCGGGTGCGGTCTTCAATCAGGAAAAATTGAACTGGCTGAACCGTGAGTATTTGAAAAAAATGAGCGACGCGGAGATCGCTGAAGCGGTATTACCGTTTTTTGAACAAGAAAAGATCGTAGCGGACAGGGAAAGGATCGAAGCCGTGGTTGCGGTGGTGCGCGGCCGCGCGAATACGCTGAAAGATTTCGCCTCGGCGGGAAAATTATTTTTCGAATTGCCGATGTACGACGCATCGCTTCTCGTTTGGAAAAATACAACGCCCGAAACGGTAGTGCCGATGCTCAGGAAGGTTGCGGATGCGCTCGGAGAATTAACTTATGATCACTTTGACCGATCCACGCTTTCCACCATCATGACAACCGTCATCGGGCAGGGAAATCGCGGCGAAGTTCTCTGGCCGCTCCGTGTTGCATTGTCCGGGCAGGCGATGTCCCCGGATCCGATCGAGATTATGGCAGTGCTCGGCAAAGAGGAATCATTGCGCCGCATCAAGGTTGCCGTGGAAAAGTGTCATGCATGAAATATAGGCGCCGCCGATTCGGCAATGAAAAATGTTATTATAAAGCCATGAGAGAAAGATGTCTTATTGTAGTTAGTGCGTGTTGCGGAATAGCTTTATTCAGCCTTGTTATTTTTTCCCGTGGGGCAGGTGCTTATGCGTTGGGTGGGGCGGGCAACGCTCCGCCGATCACGACAGGAGCGGTTGCTGGATATGTAAATCAAGCACAGCAGGCGATGGCAAACAACGCTCCGTTGCCCGAGAATCCATCGTGGCTTTCGGATGCTTTTAATGCCGTGGCACAATGGTTCCAGACTATTATGGCGCAAGGCGCGCAGTCGACCGGTGCGCCGGTTTTGCCGACGGATGTTTCAGGACCGCTTGGTGGCATTACCACGACGGTGCAGAATCTTTTCGCCCAGTTCGATGCGTGGCTTTATAGTATCATTCATTTCCACATTGCGATCATCCTCAACTTCCTCTTTGGATTGGTCATCTGGATCCTTGGTCTCGCGAAAGATGCGGTTAATTGGCTGAACTCGATTTTCAGATCGGCGGCGGGAAGATGATTGAATCATGATTCTTGATTCATGAATCATGATTCAATTTGTGCTATGCTGATTTTCAATGAAATGGCGCGACCAGGATATTGCTTTTGAAGACGCCCTGAGCGACGATTGGCGCCGCGATATCGAGGTTGCCGAGGTTTCGATCGGCAATCGGCCGATGCGTTATCTGGCCATCGTGGTCGCCGTTCTGGTTCTCGCCGTCGCAGTGCGGATCATTGTTCTTGATTTTAGCAACACCTATTACGCAGCTCGCGCCGAGAGAAACGTCGCCCAAGAAAATGAAACGCCTGCGCCGCGAGGGATCATTTACGACAGCGAAGGCGACGTACTCGCGGATAATAAAGCGACGTTTTCGGCATTGCTCGACGTGCAAACATTTCTAGAGAACGAGAATCAGCAGTCGAGCACGCTTGCCGCGATCGGGAATATTCTTGGTATTTCCCAGGGCGACGTATGGTCGCTCGTCGCCGCGGCTCAAAAGAACGATTTTGCTTCTCCTGTGGTGCTCGCGGACAATCTGGATCAAAGCGAAATCGTGAATTTGCAGGCCCTTGGTTCGAATGAAGTTGAACTTGAAAATGATTTCGCGCGCACATATCCGAATGGTCCCATTTTTTCTTCGGTCGTGGGATACGCCGGCCGCGTCACGGCAGACGATATTAAAAAAGATCCTAGCTTGAAAAACCAGGACGTCATCGGAAAAGCCGGCATCGAGGCGTTCTATGATCAGGCGCTTCGTGGTGTGCCGGGTGTCGCTCTTACCTATACCAATGCGCAGGGAAAAACGCTGGGCCAGAAACAGCAGTCGGTGCCGCAAATCGGAACGCCCTTGACGCTTACGATCGACGGGGGATTGCAAACATACTTTTATAATGTGTTATCGAACCAGCTCGCGAATCTCGGCCGTCCGATCGGCCTTGGCGTTGCGATGGATCCGCGGACGGGTGCCGTGCTTTCATTGATCAATCTGCCCGGCTACGATAACAACGTTTTCTCCGAGACCGGACAGGACGCGGTCATCCAAGATCTTTTAACCTCATCCGATCGGCCGCTTTTTAATCGCGCCGTGAACGGTTATTACAATCCGGGATCGACGATCAAGCCGCTCGATGCCGTGGCCGCACTTTCAGAAGGTGTCATCGATTCTACGCGCGAGATCTACTCGCCGGGATATCTTCTCGTGCCAAATCCCTACAACCCCTCGGCGCCGTCGCGCTATCTTGACTGGCAATACCAGGGAAGCGTGAATATGGCAGCCGCTTTGGCGCAATCGTCCGACGTTTATTTTTATATAGTTGGCGGTGGTTCACCACCCGAGAGCACGCCGATGTTGAACGATCCGAGCGATTACGGCATTTCGGGTCTTGGCATCGGCCGGCTCCATGAGTGGTGGCAAAAATTTGGCCTCGGCAAACCGACCGGCATCGATATGCCGAACGAAGGATCGGGATTTCTTCCGACGCCCGCATGGAAGCAAGAGCATTCCGGAATACCATGGCTTCTCGGCGATACGTACAATGTTTCGATCGGACAGGGCGATCTCTTGCTCACGCCGATCCAACTCCTGGATTATATCAGCGCCATTGCAAATGGCGGAGACATTTATCGGCCGTTCCTGAATGCAAGTTCGACGCCGGTCGTGTCCGAAGATCTGACGTCGCTCCTGCCGGAAATCAAGCAGGTTCAACAGGGTATGATCGAAGGCGTTTCGTCGCCGAAAGGGACTTCGTACACGTTGCATAATCTGCCTGTTTCAATCTGCGCAAAGACCGGTTCGGCGCAGGTTGAAAACAATACACAGGAAAACGCGCTCTTCGTCGGCTACGCGCCATGCGACAATCCGCAGATCGCACTTTTGATCCTTATTGAAAATTCACGGCAGGGAAGCTTGAATGCCGTTCCGGTCGCCGGGCAGGTACTCAATTGGTATTACGAAAACAGAATAGTTGCTAGAAATTAGCCACTAGCCATTAGTAGCTGAAATTATTTATAATCCTAGTAGCTAACCCCCCAGTGGCTAAACGCGAAACATCATGAATTCTTATCAAGAACTTATTGTGTGGCAAAAGTCGATCGATTTAGTGGCGGAGATCTATAAGCTCACTGAATCATTTCCGAATAACGAAATGTACGGACTTACCAGTCAGATGCGTAGAGCAGCTGTTTCCATCCCCGCAAACATTGCGGAGGGTTTTTGCCGAAAACATAAGCAGGAATATGCCCAATTCGTGAGAATTGCATTTGGTTCGGGTGGCGAGCTTGAAACCCATCTTGTCATTGCAAAAAGACTTGGATTTGTTGATGTTGAAAAATATGAAAAGATAGAGCCCTTGCTTTTAGAGGTTATGAAGATGTTAAATAAACTCATACAGTCTTTAACTACGAGCCGCTAGCTACTGAAATTATTTATAGTCTCATGTCCAGTGGCTAGTCCCTAGTAACTATTTACTATTTTTATGCCCGAACTCCGACAAGACCCATTATCCGGTGATTGGATTATTCTCTCTCCCGGCCGCGCCGCGCGGCCAGAAACCTTCGGCCGCGAACAGCAGAAATCCCGCAAAATCGCGTCGAAGAAAGATTGTCCCTTTGAGGATCTTCAGAAATCCGGCAATGGGGTTGTATTTGAAGTATGGCCGAATGCGAAAAAGTGGCAGATTGCCGTCATTCCGAATAAGTATCCGGCGCTCGTGCACGGCGAAACGTGCGCCTGCCAATTCAAAGAAGGAGTCTATCGTGCGGAAACCGGTATCGGTGCGCACGAACTTATCATCACGCGCGACCATCGCAAATCGTTTGCCGACATCAATCTCGCGACGGCGACGAGAGTACTCACGATGTTCCAGGAGCGCTATCGTGCCATGAACGACGGCTGTAATGCGTATGCCGTCGCGTTTTTGAACTATGGTCCGTCGGCCGGCGCATCAATCGGACATCCGCACTATCAGATCCTTGCAGTCCCTTTCGTGCCGCCGCACGCGGCGCGTTCGATTCGCACCGCTCGCGAATATTTCAAAAAAAACGACCGTTGCCTGCGTTGCGGTATCATACGGGAAGAGTTGAAATATACGAAGAGAATAATAGACAAAAACGATGATGCCATTGCGTTTGCTCCGTATGCCTCGAAACGTCCTTTTGAAGTGAGCGTCATGCCGAGGCGGCATTTCCCGAAATTCGAGGAAACGCCGCTGCCGGTCATGCGAGGCGTCGCGGAAATCCTCCAGAAAACGCTGCGCAAAATTCGGAGCCGCGTTGGCGATCCAGATCTTAATTTTTTTATCCATAGTGCGCCGTTCAGCAGGAACGGGCATCAATATCACCACTGGCACGTGGAGATATTGCCTAATCTCTCGCATCTCGGCGGACTGGAGTTTGCCACTGGCATTTATATCAACGTGATCGATCCGGACAATGCGGCGAAGATACTGAGAGGGCATTGAAATGTTATAGTGTTCCAAGGTTATAAATGTTCGAATGAAAATCTACAAGATCAGTACAACACTACAACATTAAAACACTAGACCCAGCGGCCCCATGTTTGAAAGATTCAAAAAATATAAAATGGTGAGCGGTCTACTTGCGGCCTCCGCTATTTTTGTCCTGACGGGTTTTATTTGGGCGCTTGCCGGACTGCGGACTATGAGCGGCCCGATGCTCTTGCATTTTAACGACCTGCAGGGGATCACGGCGACTGGCAATACCAGCGTTATCGTATTTGCCGGAATATTCGGCATGGTGGTTGTTGTTTTGAATACCTGTTTGGCGTTTGAATTCGAAGAACGAAGCCCGTTTTTTGGGAAATTGACCGCGGTTCTTACGTTGACATTTGCCATCTTGCTTTTTATCGCTTTTGCCGCTATAATCTCTGTGAACTAATAGATAGTCATTCCGAGCATTGCGAGGAATCTTCTCTGAAACCATGTCAAAAGATTTTGCGATCATTCAAACTGGCGGAAAACAATATAGAGTTTCTGCGGGACAAATATTGAGAGTTGAAAAGCTTCCCGCAGAAAAGGGCGGCGTTATTGTTTTTGATAAGGTTCTTCTGCTGACAAAAGGAGATGCCGTCATGATCGGCATGCCGCACATTGCGGATACAAAAGTAGAAGGCAAAGTTCTCCGCCAGGCCAAGGAAGACACGAAGATTGTTTTCAGATACCACTCGAAAGTGCGCTATAAGAAAAAGAAGGGCCACCGCCAGCCGTTCACCGAAGTGGAGATCGTAAAAGTATAACAAAAAATAACCATGCAATGGTTATTTTTTGTTCCGACCAGAATTGGAATTCGGATTCGTTTTCGAAGTATTGAGCCACCGGCTCATTCGGTAGAATGAGCCGGTGTTGGGACGACATTCATGATGCGTGGCGTTCCAAATTTAATTTACGTAGAAAATGGTACTGGTCGGCGTTCCGGCGGGAATGGTGCTCGTTTGATCGGGCAGAAGATAGGTGATGTGGTTCGTAATCTGCGTGGAGGTGGTGAATGAATTTGTGACAAACATGACGGTTTCAGCGGGAACGGGGATGCCGCGAGCAAGCACGCCTCCTGCCGTCACGACGACATATTTTTGCGTACTTTGGGGCAGGGCATTTATCTGATTTCCGATTTCCACGTAATTTTCATTGAATGCCCAATAAATGTTTGGGTTTTTCGCCCAGGTGATGAAATAGCTGACATAAGCATTCACGCCAACGATAACAACGAACACGAGCAGGAAGGCGGTTGCGGTTTTTTTGAGACCGTTGTTTCGGATCTTATGATACGTCCAGATGCCGGCAAGCGCTGCAAAGAAGATTGCCGGCGGAAGGGTGAGGATCGAACGCAGAGCATGCGGAATACCTTCATCCGACGCAGCGGCGGGAAGAATGGCTAGGATAAACCACGCGAACATGAGCCAAAGCCCGAACGCATAATCCTTTATCATCAATCCGGCATCCCTAACCGATTGCTCCGATGATTGCGGATTCCTTTTTTTCCAGAAGAGAAAACATGCACTCAGAACGATGCCAAAGAGGAAAAGAATGCCGACCGGCAAAAAGAGTTCCGGTGCACCTGCGATATTTTGCCGCCAATTGCCGTCGCCTCTGAAATTGAACATCGCGAGCGTCTTCCCGACGTTCAGGATGAATTCACTAAGCGGGCTTTTGGCGTTAGTCACTGAAATCTGCGCGGTTCTGCCAAAGAAATCACCCGGATTATGCAGGAAATAGAGTCCCAGGGGAAGTGCAACGAGAAATGTGACGGTGACGAAAACGGCGGCGCGTTTCCAGAAACCCGGATTTTTTTTGAAAAATGGAATGAAAAGTAAGAAGAGAAGCGGCGTTACGCGGTAGGCGATGTAGGTATAGAACCCGGCACCGAAAATAATGCCGCCGACGATGGCGTAGATCCACGCACGCAACTCCTTAGTTGACCGAAATGATTTGATCAGGAAATAAAGTGACCAAACGAGGGCGAGTGGCGCCATGATGGCCCGGAACCCAACGCGGGAAAGATCGATATGCCAGAAACAGGCGCCGAGCAAAAATGCGGCAAGAAGCCCGACTTCGGTGCCAAATAATTCTTCGCCGAGGAAATACATGCCGGCAACCGTAAGGATGCCGGTGATCGCCGCCGGCAGGCGGACGACCCACGGCTTATTACCGAACGCCTTAATAAAGAATACGAGCGTGTTCACGTAGAGCCCCTCGCGGCCATTGTCTTCGACGTAAAACACCTTGAAGTGATTCGTCTGGATGACTTCAAGCGCATTGTTGCCGTCCATCGCCTCGTCAGGATAGAGGCCGGTCGGCGTCGTCGTAATATGGTATAATCGGAGGAACGATGCGAAGACGATAATTCCCGCAAACACCAGCCAGATTTTCGTCGTACGACTCATAAGATAATGATAGCATAAATAGATTCTTGAATCATGAGTCAAGCATCATGATTCTCCCAAATAACAAATCCCATGCCTGAAGAATCTTCCTTTGAATACGCCGCGCTCGAAGCCGATATGAAACGGCTTGCGGAGCAGATACAATCCCAGCGTGAACAACCGGCTCACGAGACAAAAACCGAGCAAGAGTTGATAAAGGAAGCAATCCGCGTTTTTCCGAATTTGCAGGGTTCACAAAATAGGATACCGGTTCCGGCTCCCGCGCCAGCAGCTCCGACGGATGGCGCGCACAATCCACTGCCCGATTACGCGAAGGACGCGCCGGCCGAAGTGAAACTCGAGATCGAATATCTCTGTGATGTTGCGCTGCGTAAAGGTATTTCCGCCGCTATGTCCGAATCAGGAAAATCGCCGTACTTCGTACAGGATGCCTTCCATGATGCCCTGGCCGGGAAACTCTATCCCGAGCTTCAGAAGCGGGGAATTGTGAAATAAAAAAAGGTTATAATTTTTTTTCTTTCGTTTCCCTTATCAATTTTTCGATGAACTCTTCGAGTTTTGCCTCCGTTGTTTTTTCTTCGCTGCCGCGCGTGCGGAAGTTCACGGTTTTTGCCGTTGCTTCTTTTTCGCCCACGACGATCACATAGGGGATTTTCATCATCTCGGCTGCGCGGATGCGTTTGCCCAAAGATTCGTTGGCGTCACTCAGTTCGGACCGGATGCCCGCCGCTACGAGCGCATCATGCACGGATTTCCCATACGCAGAAAATTTATCGCTTACCGGAAGGACGGTCGCCTGGACCGGCGCGAGCCAGAGCGGGAACGCGCCCGCGAAATGCTCGATGATGACCGCGAGGAACCGTTCGATCGAACCCATGATGGCGGCATGGATCATCACGATCCGCTCCTGTTCTCCTTTTTCGTTTACGCAGGTCAAGTCGAAGCGTTCCGGCTGGCTCATGTCGAGCTGGATGGTCGCGACCTGATGCAGGCGGCCGATGGCGTCCTTGCCCATAAAGTCGAGCTTCGGTCCATAAAATGCTGCTTCGCCGATGCCGTCAAATGAATCAGCTTTTTTCTCATGAACGATGTCGCGAAGCATGTCTTCCGCAAATTTCCATTTTTCCTTATTGCCGAGATATTTTTCGGGGTGTTCAGGATCGTGGAGCGAAAGCCGAGCGGTGAGCGAAAATCCGAAAGCGCGATAAAATTCTTGGATGATACCCCAGATTTTTAGAAATTCTTCTTTCGCCTGCGACATGCGGCAGAAAACATGAGCGTCATCCTGCGTGATGGCAAGCACGCGCGAGAGACCGGCAAGTTCGCCCGACTGTTCGTCGCGGTAGACCTTCGTGGTTGAGGCATAGCGCTGGGGCAATTCGCGATAACTCCAGGGATGCCGTGCATAGATTTGCGCATGATGAGGACAGTTCATCGGTTTCATGGCGTATTCATGGCCTTCGCGCGTTACAATCCTGAAAAGATCGTCCTTAAATTTTTCCCAGTGGCCGCTTTTCTCGTAGAGCTCTTTTTTGGTGATATGCGGGATATCAACCAATTGGTAGCCGCGTGCTTCGCGGAGTTCCCAGACGAAATCATCGAGAAGATTGCGGACGAGGGTTCCTTTGGGCGTCCACAAGGGAAGCCCGGGGCCGACGAGATCCGAGAAAGTGAAGAGATCAAGCTGCGGGCCAAGTTTTTTGTGATCTCGTTTTTCAGCTTCGATGCGCATCGCGAGATAATCTTCAAGTTCTTGTTTCGAACCAAAGGCCAATCCATAAATGCGCTGAAGCATGGGATTTTTTTCGTCGCCGCGCCAGTAGGCACCGGCGATCTTGTCGAGCTTGAAAGCATCCGCTGGAATTTCGGAAGTATTTTCCACATGTCCGCCGCGGCAGAGATCACTGAAAACGTCGCCGGTATGATAAATAGTCAACGTTTGTCCGGCCGCAGAAAATTCACTTATTAAATCCAGCTTAAAAGGTTGCTCCGCAAACCGTTTTTTCCCCTCTGCCGCAGAAATCTCTTCGCCCGTGAATGGCAGCTTTTTATTAATCAAGCCGCGCATCGTTTTCTCGAACGTCTTCAGATCGTCCGGCGTGAGCGAGCGGGGGAGCTCAAAATCATAATAAAACCCGTTCTCGATAACGGGCCCGATGCCAAGCTTTGCGTCGGGGAACTCCTTAAGAACCGCAGCCGCCAAAAGATGCGCGAGCGAGTGACGAACATGATCAAGCGAAACAGGATCCTTTTCTTTGTTCATTTTTTCATTCTATGCCGAAAACATCGGATTTTAAAGTGGATTGACAAATGGCAAGTTGTCTATTATTTTAAAATCGTTCTTTGATAACTGAAAATTTAAGGTTTCGGGCAAATGTGAGACGAGTATTCAGGAAGTTATACATTTATAGTTTTTTGAATACTCGTCTCGTTGGGAGGCGCGTCTCTAACCGGAGGGAATCCGATAATCTAATTATGAAAGGAGATGGTGACGATGAAAAAAGCATTGGTCACGTCTGAAATGAATGAGGATAAAAGAGATCACCTCATTCAAATGATTACTAACGGCGTCCGAAAAGGAATCAAAATCATCGGACTGAACGACGAAAGCGGTCAGCGGGTTGTAAATCGTGGCACTGAGCTTGTCGATACGATTCTTGATAAGGTTCGAGAACTTTCGCACGAATTTTACAATATGCCATGTTTTGGTACTGATGATTGGCAGAAAGTTTATGGGATCACCTTTACAAAAAAACAAATAGAGGCAGTCGGTAAATTTCCATGGAGCGATGAGGTGCTTAGTTCGTCGTGCCCGTTCAATCCCGGCAAGATGGTTCGCGAAACCCATTTCGCATTCGTGGGATTGGACACTGTGAATATTGCGAGGCTTCAGAAACTCAATCCGAAGTCGAATGAACCGCGTTTCCATTCTTATGGGTCTGCCTCGGAATATTTCCGGGAGAAATTTGTGAGTTCGGAGAATCTCAGGCTTCGTTGGTATCTGATTCTGAGAAACATAATTCCCGGCTCAGAAAATAAGGCGTTCAACGAACAAAAAAATATGCTCCCTGGAGAGTATGAGGTTCCATTAGCCATTGAAGAGATTGCAAAAGACATTCTCTTTTATAAAAAGACAGGAACTTATGTAAATACAGATCGCCTTGCCAATACTGCTAGTCTCAGCTCGGAAGGAGATCTTACTGCCGACCTCGCTCGGGTAGGATATCCGGTCTATGTTGGCTACGATATGGATAACAAAGGCGCTGGTATTAGGATAAGTAGTTATTATTGGCTTATTGCCGAAGATCCAAAGCTCGGTATCGGTGCCTCTCGAAACTTGAAACCTTGATTATTATTGAGCCTTCGGCGCGATTTATCTCGTAGCGTCGGAGGCTTATTTTTTATTGAGGCGCCTTGGTGATAAAAATCTTATGAATTTTTTTGTTGTTTCCCTTATTCTCATGTTCTTAAGAACATGAGAATAAGAAGATCAAGAGTTAAGCTAAATTTTTATCCCTGCGGGAGTGATAAAGACGTCAAAATCCCATGGGATGCTTTGATACTTCTTCGTTGTCTGATAGCGTTAGTTTTCTGATTGCATCGAAGATGGCACCAATTTGCAAACCTTGTTCTTTCTGCTCTCGTTCCAATTCATCCAACCGACGGAGCAATAACGCATGACTTGCGAGCATTTCCCGCAAGCGGACGAAGACTCGTATGATCGTGATATTTACCGCGATGGCGCGTTTGCTGTTTAAAACCGTGGAAAGCATTGCAACTCCCTGCTCGGTAAAAACATAAGGCGACTTTCTTCGCCCGCCACGCCCGCTTTTTGACCTTGCAAATTGCAATATCAAAGAATCAGCCTCCGCCTTGGTGAGCTGAAACATAAAATCTTCAGGAAATCGTTCTTTGTTGCGCCGGACAGCGAGATTTAGATTGCCAGTAGTCACTTGATATAATTCTGCCAGATGGCTATCAAGCATCACTTTATGTCCGCGAATCAGAAGGATTTGCCGTTCAACTATTTCCATCGGCAGGAGTTCTGAATTTTTCTCTGTCTCTTTTCTCATATTTTTTCAATGATGTTATTACAGAAGGAAAATGTCAAAAATTTTTTAATCTTTTCTTAATCTTTATGTTGTGAATTCAAAATAGCACGGCTGGTGCATTTTTTTATGAAAGGCGTTATGATAAAAAAATGCTAGACATTAAATTTATCCGCGAACATGCGGGGGAGGTGCAGATTGCGATCACTAACAAAGGCGTTGATTTAAATTTAAGTGAGCTTTTGGCGGCTGATATTGAGCGGTCCGCAGCGCTTCGTGCGATCGAAGACTTGAATGAGGCGAAGAATAAATTGAACGACGAGATGAAGGCGGCAAAAACGGACGACGAGCGCAAGACGATTATCGAAAAAGGGAAAGAAGTAAAGGAAAAGCTGGCCGATCTTGAACCGAAATTCAAGAATACGGACGCGAAATTCACCGAGCTCATGGCAAAAGTGCCGACCGTGCCATCGCCTGACACGCCGCTCGGCAAGAGTGACGCCGACAACGTGGAAATTTTTCACTGGGGCGAGCCGAAGAAATTTGATTTCCAGCCGAAAGATCATGTCGAGCTCGGTACCTCGCTCGATATTCTCGATTTTGAAAAGGGGACAAAGGTGGGCGGTTTCCGTGGCTACTACGTGAAAAATGATGGCGTGCTCCTCGTGATGGGGATTATGATGTATGCGATCAACAAAATGGTTGAGAAAGGATATCGCCCGATGATTCCGCCGACCTTGGTGAAAGGTTTTGCTCTTTTCGGAAGCGGTTATTTTAAAGGATTGGAATATGATCCGGAAGTTGATGAGATCTATCAGATTGCGACCTCGGATAAGGAAGCCAATGGCGAAGCAAGCAAGGATAAAAAATTTTTAGTGGGGACCGCGGAACCGTCGCTTCTCGCATATTATGCGGATGAGGTTTTGAAAGAAGAGGATTTGCCGGTGAAAGTATGCGGTTATAGCCAGTGCTATCGAAGCGAGATCGGAAGTTATGGCAAGGACGCAAAGGGGATGTATCGCGTCCATGAATTTATGAAAGTGGAACAAGTAGTCGTTGCGCCAGCCGATGTGGACGCGATGAATAAGTTACAGGATGAAATGACGAGTATTTCCGGTGGAATGCATGAAGAGCTTGGCTTGCCGTATCGGCGGCTCCAGATCTGCACGGGCGATATGAGCGCCGGAAAATATCGTGCGTTTGATCTCGAGGCATGGCTGCCGGGCACGAATCGCTGGGCCGAGACGGGGTCGGCAAGTAGTTTCGTGGACTGGCAATCGAGGCGTCTGAATGTGAAATACATTGATAAGAACGGCGAGCGGAAATTCGCCTATATGTTGAACAATACCGCGCTTCCGAGTCCGCGCATTTTGATCGCGATCCTCGAGAACTACCAAACGGCGGAGGGAAAGGTTGCTGTGCCGGAGGTTTTACAAAAATATGTCGGAAAGAAAATAATCGGATAAGATGTTGTAGTGCTATAATGTTGAAATGTTATAGTGTCAGAGAGTATTGACGATCATTACTGCGCTGGAGCATTAAGACATCTACAACATTAGAACGTTACAGCCTCATACCATTTTTATGCCATCATTTGATTACACCAAGGGGACTGCTTTTTTCCGCGACTCGTTCGTGCCGTTCGGCGACGCGAACGTGAGCATCGCAAGCTCCCCGGTTTTGTACGGACTCTCCGTTTATACGGTCTTTAGCGTAAACTGGAATGAAAGCAAAAAAAAATGTTATGCATTCCGGTTGAAAGATCACTATCGGCGGCTCGTGAACTCCTCGCGCATTATGGATTTTCATGCGTTCGCACCAGCGTGGCCGTATGAGCGATTCGAGGAAACGATGAAGGAGCTTGTCCGCAAAAACGCAATTCAGGAGAATGCGCTCGTGCGCGCGACGATTTTTGCCGACGCGCTCATTGCGGGAACCAAGATTCATGGTTTGCCGCACGCCTTCGCGGCATATGTGTATCCGATGGGTGCGATTCTTCCACAATCAGGCGTTCACATGTGTGTCTCTTCGTGGATACGGAATTTCGATAACGCGATTCCTTCTCGCGCAAAAGTGAACGGGGGATATGTGAATGCATGTTTGATGAAGAACGAAGCAATTTTGAACGGCTATGACGATGCAATCGCGCTCGATAACCAGGGGCACGTGACAGAAGCGACCGTCGCAAATGTTTTTATCGTGCGAAATGGCGTGCTCATCACACCGCATATAGGAGCAGATATTCTGGAAGGTATCACGCGAAACAGTATTATCGCGATTGCCCACGAGATGAACATTCCCGTCGAGGAGCGTGCCGTAGACCGGACCGAATTATATCTTGCCGATGAAGCATTCCTTTCGGGCAGTTCCGCGCGTATCACGCCGATCCTTTCGGTGGACAAGCGTCCGATCGGCGGTGGTTCCGTGGGCAATATGACGCGGAAATTATCGGTGGCGTATGATGCGGCGCAGCGCGACGGCGGAGCGGATGCGTATGCAGAGTGGAGAATGGAGATATAGCGTCGATGAATTTCTAATTTCTAATATCTAATTTCTAAGGATCGTTTGTTATTTAGCGTTTCATTGGATATTGGAAATTAGATATTAGAAATTCTCTTTCCCATGCTCGAGGAATATCTTTCGGAAAAACAGAAAAAGAAAAAGGAACGTCGCCGGAAAATGTGGTGGCTCGTTGGGATGGCCGCCGTTTTCGGCATCGTTGTATTGGCTGCCTGGGTCATCGCAGAATCACCGATCTTTCGCATAGATCATTTCGCGGTAACCGGAAATCAGGCGGTCGCTTCCGACGAAGTAATATCTCTCGCCCAGGCGAGCGCTTCCCGCCATGCAACATTTTGGTCATCCCTGCTCGGCATCAATAATATGCTTGTTTGGCCGGCCGCACTTGCAACATCCGATGTGGCGCTCGTGCCGCAACTGGCGAGCGTTGCTCTTGAAAAAAATTATAGCAATCATACCGTGGTTATCTCCGTTACCGAGCGACGGCCTCTTGCCATCTGGTGTGAAATGCCGCCGCTTGATGCCGCTGGCAATCCGTCGGGCGACGAATCTTGTTTCTGGTTCGACAATACTGGGACGCTTTTCCAAAAAGCGTTCGATACGGAGGGAAGCGAGCTTTTTGCGGTTCACGATTATGCGCAGACCGGACTCGGCATCGGCGGAGAGATATTGCCGGAGATATTCGTGCCGAATCTTCTTTCCATCCTCACTACGGTTAAAGCGAGCGGCCTCACGGTGAAGGAAATCGCTTTAAATGACCTTTCCCTGCAGGAGATCAACGTTTTGACCTATAACGGCCCGGTATTGTATTTCAGCCTGCAGTTCAACGCATCGGAAGATCTGTCGGCGCTTGAAAGTTTCATGCAGAAACCGAACTTTGATTCGCTCCAATATATCGACTTTCGGACGGAGAACAGGGCGTACTATAAATAGGGAAAGAACCAATCTCAAAAATATTTCTCGCAACGCGGGCTGGAGATACTTTTGAGATTGGTCCTACGTCGCGATGTGTTACTATATAGGTATGGGTGGAGATTAAACGTGATGAGAGAAAAAAAGCTGGTTGTTTTTAACTGGAAAGAGAATCCTGCTACTTTGCGCGAAGCGTTTCGTTTATTTTTGGCACTTAAAAAATTAGCGCA
Source organism: uncultured Candidatus Saccharibacteria bacterium (assembly GCA_964442965.1). Taxonomy (GTDB): domain Bacteria; phylum Patescibacteriota; class Minisyncoccia; order UBA6257; family 2-01-FULL-56-20; genus CAJAQL01. The sequence continues at coordinate 4,216 of CAYUBE010000011.1, read as the reverse complement.
CAACGGGGGACATAACCCTGCCGAAGTCGTTGTTTGTCCGCCGTCTATCTACCTTGCGGAACTCTCGAAAAGGCTTTCCCGTGAAAAGGCCGGCTTTCTGCTCGGTGCACAGGATGTTTTTTGGGAAAATAGCGGTGCATATACGGGCGAAATTGGACCTGCGATGCTCTGTGAAATCGGAAAGAACGTGCAATATGTGATTATTGGTCACTCGGAGCGGCGGCGATTTCTCGGAGAGACCGATGAAATGGTGAATAGGAAAGTCCGGGCGGCGCTTGGTGCTGGTCTTCATGTTATTCTGTGTGTCGGTGAACCGGCTGACGTACGCGAACAAGGAATCACGGCAGCACGGCAATATGTTAAAAATCAATTAAAGAAAGATTTACAGGGAATTGGGGCGCTAAGCGCTAAGCGCTTAGCGCTTAGCATCGCTTACGAACCGATTTGGGCGATTGGTACAGGAAAAAATGCGGAACCAGAAGATGCGCGAGATATGGCTATTTTCATAAAAAAAGAAGTCGCACCCGTTCTCCGTTCCCTATTTTCTGTTTCCCCGTTGCTGGTTCTCTATGGCGGTTCTGTAACGGGCGACACATTCGCCGATTACTTATGCTATAATGAGATCAACGGCGTCCTGGTCGGCGGCGCAAGCCTGCATCCGAAAGAAATTTCAAAGATGATAAAAAACAGTTAATTAATAAAATCATGGAAAAGAAAGATATTCATAAACTGGTTTTGCGGTACATTCTTACGTTGTTTGTGGTGGCGCTTGTTGCGGTCGCGCTCGGTGCGATATCGAGTTGGGGAAAGTCGCTCACGCCCGCTCGCGAACTTACCGTTTCCGCCGAAGGAAAAACGACCGCAGCACCCGATCTTGCCGAGGTTTCTTTTTCGGTCGTCTCGCAGGGCAAAGATCCTGACTCGTTGAATACCGACAACAACCAAGAAATGTCGACCGTCCTCGATTTCGTGAAGTCCCTCGGTATCGCGTCGAGCGATATTGCAACGGTAAACTACGATCTCTCGCCGAACTATGAGACTACTACGGTGACGGCCCCGATAGCTCCGGTTTCGATGGGAGCTTCGCTCGTGCCTGTGCCTATGGAACCGGTCCGCACGACGAGTTCGAGCACTATCTCTGGCTACACGCTCACGCAAACCGTGGAAGTGAAAATACACGATTTCACGAATATCGCGAAACTTCTTGGCGGCTTGCCGCCCTTGGGCGTGAACAATATCGGCGGCGTGACATTCACCTTCAACGATCCCGACGAATTCGTGGCAATTGCCCGTGGCGACGCGATGGCGAAGGCCAAGGAGAAAGCGGCCCAGATGGCGGGTGAGGCTGGCGTTGCCCTTGGCAATGTAGTGAACGTGCAGGAGTATGGCAATGTCCCGATCGTGCCTATGAATTATGCGGCGGCTCCGATGGCCGCAGGCGTTTCCAGTGCGGCGGTTGCGCCGACCATTGAACCCGGAACGCAGGATATTACCGACCAGGTGACGATCGTGTATGAGTTAAAATAGAAAACCATGGCTAAAAAAGATTTTCGCTTGATTCTCATCATTGGCGCGGCCGTCGGCTTGCTGATCCAGCCCATCATCGCCAATGTTTTTCCGCAGGGCGGCCTGAGCATCCTTGAGCGCGCGGCACTCTTCGTTTTCTTTACGCTCTTTGCGCCGTTTGCGCTCTGGGTAGCGTTCCGCATATCGCGATTCTGGGCAGGCCTTTATCAGTTCGCCCAGTTTGCAGCCGTAGGGACGTTGAATTCTTTCATTGACATCGGCATCTTTAATCTCGAGACATCCATCAATGGATCGGGTTCTGTTTCGACGGCGGCATTCGCCGCATTCAAGGCGGTTTCGTTCCTGTGCGCAACGACGAATAGTTTTTTTTGGAATAAATATTGGACCTTTTCTGCAAACCGCGCATCGCATCCTGAGGGCGCCATCAAGGAGACCAAGGAGGTGGCATCGTTCTACGTGATCGCGGGCATCGGTTGGGCGGTGAATGTGGGAATTGCGACTGCCGTAAAGTTGCTGGAGCCAACGGGCACCGGCACACGGCTGTGGACGAATGTTGTTGCGCCGCTCGCCGGTGTCGCGGCATCGTTTTTGTGGAACTTCTTCGGCTATAAATATTTCGTATTCAAGAAAGCAGAAGCATAAATACAAATGTATCCATCGTTATTGCTGCAGAGCGGTTGGGGGTTGTTGTTCCTGCGCGTGGCGTTCGGTGCGGTTTTGGTCGCGCATGGTTTTCCAAAACTAAAGAAGCTGAAAGAAACAAGCGCTAACTTTTCAAACATGGGTTTCCGCCCCGGGGCGCTGTGGGGGACGCTCATCGCGCTCCTCGAGTCATTCGGGGGCATCGCGGTCATTCTGGGTTTTATGACCGTGTGCGTATCCGCGCTCTTCATCGTGGAATTTCTCGTAATCGTCATCTGGAAACTGGCGAAGCGCGGGGCATTCGTGAATGGCTGGGAGTTCGACCTTCTTCTTCTCGCAGTGGTGGTGATGTTGTTCTTTTCTGGTGCGGGCATGATATCCCTCGATTATCTCTGGTTCGTTTGACGCTCGGTTCCGCCCGAAACAGTGTTATCATTCATGCGCCGCTTTTTTGAAACCATTCCTGCAATCCTTACATGGCTCACGCTCATTCTGATGTTCGTGCTGTCCTGGTTTCTTCCGGTCTGGGTCTCGGTTTTCATCATCCTTTTTGATATTTATTGGCTCTTGAAAACCATTTTTCTCTCATTTCACCTTCGCGCGACGTTTACGAAGATGAAAGAGAATATGAAGATCGATTGGCTGGCCAAGCTGGAAGAGCGAAGCAAGGAAGACGGAGAAAGGGATTGGCATAATCTTTTTCATCTCGTCGTTCTGCCGATGTACCAGGAGCCGTACGAGGTTGTCCGGGATAGTTTTGTACGTTTAGCGAGCGCTCATTACCCGAAGGACAAAATGATCGTCGTCCTGGCGCTTGAAGAACGCGCGGGCGCAGATGCCCGCGAGACGGGCCGTCGCATTGAGGCGGAATTTAAGGACACCTTCCGTCGATTTGTGGTCACGGTGCATCCGGCGGATCTTCAGGACGAGATCCCCGGCAAGGGATCGAACGAATCGTGGGCCGCAGCACGGGTGAAAGAAACTATTATTGATCCTGCGGGAATTCCCTATGACCATATTTTAGCTTCGGTCTTCGATATTGATACGCAGGTTCCGCCGGAATATTTCAGCCACCTCGTCTTCGTGTTCCTTATGGCGCGGGATCCGCTTCGCGCGATCTATCAGCCGGTGCCGCTTTTTACGAATAACGTCTATGAATCGAACGCGTTTTCCCGCGTCGTTTCCTTTTCCTGTACGTTTTGGCAGATGATGCAGCAATCGCGGCCCGAACGGTTAACGTCCTTCTCGTCGCAATCCGTTTCGTTCCAGACGCTTGCCGAGATCGGTTTTTGGCAGAGGGACATCGTTTCGGAAGACTCGCGCATTTTCTGGCAGGGATTTTTTCGTTATCATGGCGATTTCCGCACGGAGCCGCTCTTTTTCCCCGTCATGATGGATGCTCCGGTCGCGCCGACGTTCTGGGGGACGGTAAAAAATATTTATAAACAGCAGCGGCGTTGGGCATGGGGCTCCGAGAACGTTCCCTATCTTCTCGAAGGGTTCCGGGAGGACAAAACCATCCCGAAAAAGAAGCGCTGGTATTGGATATTCAATTCCATCGAAGGATATCATTCGTGGGCGACGAACTCGCTCATGATCTTCGCCTTGGGCTGGCTCCCTCTTTTCCTTGGCGGAAAACATTATAACGAAACACTGCTCGCCTACAGTCTGCCGCACATTACCCGCTTCATCATCTCGCTCTCCATGATTGGTGTTGCGAGCTCGGCCGTTCTGAGCATTTTACTTTTGCCGCAGCGAAAAGAGAGGCTCCGACCCGAGGACTATGGCATTTATATTCTCCAGTGGCTTCTCATGCCGTTCACGCTCGTTATCTTTGGAGCGATCCCGGGTATCGAGGCGCAGACACGTCTCGCGCTTGGCGGCAAATGGCGGCTGGGATTCTGGGTAACGCCAAAAGAACGAAGAAAGAATAACGGAGAATGAAAAAGGGAATATAATTTCTCCATGGGCCAACAAAATTCGCCTCGTTCCGCCTTCACCCTGATCGAGCTCCTGATCGTGATTGCCGTGATCGCGATCCTCAGCA
>CAYUBE010000010.1:0-29155 GCA_964442965.1 uncultured Candidatus Saccharibacteria bacterium | reverse complement strand
GGTACAAAGACGCTTTTTCTTCCTCTGAAGGCTCAAAAGAGCTTGCCATTGCTACATTTTCTGCCGGTTTGAAAATCTTATTTACCATAGGCATCCACTCCTGCAAGAATTGGAACCCCAAGGTGTAGTTAGGCGTTATTTTACTGGTGTTTAGGGTGAGGTTTGAAAATGCGTAGCTCAAGAGTAATCGTTGCTCCTCCGTAACGGCTTTCGGGCTTCGATAGATTGCCTCTGCGTGCGTTGCGAGTTCGTGGATGGCATATCCTGCCTCGTAATAAGCTTGTCGCGCGTCTGTGAGCTTCTCAAGCGCTTCTATTGCGTCTTTCTTCTCGGCAGTGGACTCATTGATGATTTTTATACAAAGCTCGCCTGGCATCTTGTTGTCGAGCTTATCCCGATATGCGCTCTCTATACGTTGGTCGGCTGTCTTAATGGTTCTCGCAAGCTCATCACGACGAGCCGTATTGAAAGCCACCTCGCCTTTATGGCTTTCTTTAAGTGCTCCCTCAAGCCATTGGAGGGCACGCTTCGTTTTCGGCGCTACTGCAATGAGAGTCGGAATGACTTGATCCTCAACTATTTCCTGTCGGGTGCATCCTTTTTGTGAGCAGGGCTTGTGGTGGTTGCAATAGCCGTACCAGTGACCTTTTGCGATACCCCATGCGATTATGCCACCGCACTCATCGCATTCTATTTTCCCTTTGAAAATTGGAAGATGTTTTTGATATTGGGGATTTTTGAATCGCTTATTGAGCCGCTGTTGAACTGCCACAAACAATTCCTTTGAAATGAGTGGCTCATGCTTACCCTCATAGATTTGTCCTCTCCATACTATCTGTCCCGCGTAGTAGGAATCGGAAAGCATCATATGTGTCTGGCTTTTACTCATCGTCTCGCCACGGTCGCTTTTGAGGCCAGCTTTCCGTACAGTCTCCGCAACAGCCTTGATGGAATAATTGCCGGTTGAATACAGTTCAAACATCTGCCGGACGAGTGGTGCGACTGCCTCGTCGAGAACGTGCGTCTTATGTCCTTTTTCGCCAATAGATTTATAGCCGAGCTTCGCTCTCATCGGCATCCATCCTTGAGTTAGCTTTTCTTTTTGGCCTTTGCGGATTTCCTCCGAAAGATTGTTGGTATAGAAGCGGGCGATGGCCACCTTCATATCCCAAACGAGGTTTTCGTGCGCTCGCGTGTTCTTACTTAGAACGAAGTTTTCTTTTACGAAGTGAATTTGCCGCTCTTCATTTTCCGTGATCCAATCGTTCACAATGGCCGCATCCTTGATATTACGGGTGAGCCGATCTATTTTCTCGCAGAGAATTATAGGGATCTTATGCGCTGTCGCGTATTGCAGCATCTCATTGAACATCTTTCGGATTTGCTTGCCGCTCGCCGATTCGGAAATCTTGAATATCTTACCCACCGCATATTCGTTCTTTTCAGCATATTCTGTGAGCAGTTTTTCTTGCGCGTCGAGAGAGTAGCCGGTCTCTTCCTGTTCGCGGGAGGAAACGCGGCAAAATACAATTACCTTGGTAGCTGATTTTTCCATATATTTTTATGTTATTTTACCGTCTATTTTTATCTACTTTAAAAACTTAAAGGGACAGTCCTGATCGCCCAGTCCGCTAGCTCCCAAAGGAAGTTGGCTTCTTGGCAGAACTGCCCCTTAAAGGCAGGAAACCAACAAAAAACCTCTGGGAATATAACTTACGGACTGTGGGCGATGTCTTCATTATACCACGTATCCATATCAAATCGAAGCTTCTAACATCCCTTTATAACGCCTATTTCTATAGTCCAAATTGAGGCATTTTCGGCACCCTAGAGCGTTGGCAAGGGGATGCTTGAGCAATACGCCGATTCTAGCGCCGCAGAGGGGGCATTTGAACCAATAGCGAGTGCCGCCATAGCCAGTCTTGGATGTAATCAGCTCTATTTTTACGTCCATCGCCTCTAGCTCGGAAGTGATTGTCAGCTCCTTGAGCGCCCTGCGATACCTTTTCAAGAAATCGGGAAGTTCGACCTTTTGGCATTCTTCCACGACAAATTTTCTTCCGAAATCATTAGTGCTCATTGGTTTCAGAATTGGTGGGTTTTGGTGGGTTATCGGCATTAATCTGCTGATTCTGGGCTATGAATGCCGTGTTTGCCCTGACGTTCATTTCAATAGTTGGAGCTTTGAGTTGCTTGAGCGTAATGATGGCATTTATGAATTGACGATTGGCTCGATCTAATTCTTTGCTCCATATGGCATAGAGGTGATTTTTTTCTTTGGCGACATCTTTTAGATTCTGATGGATGCTACTCATCAGCCAAGAAGAATCGAGAACTCTGACATAGGCGCTCACCGCAACCTCCACCAATGCTTTTTCGGTCGCTGCTTTGCAATCGTAATCTTTTATCATCTGGCGGCTCATTTCTCTTGCGAGTGGCCTATATCCCTCGTCCATCGACATCGCCAGTTGCTCATGTGTTTCTAATCCCATCGACAGGACTGCCTCTAGGGCATACTTTTTGCGATTTTCTTTATCCTTTCTCTTTTCGCTCTTCGGATCGATTTCGCTCATTCGTTTGAAAGGAGTGAGGGTGGAATCAAAAAGCTTAATAGCTGCCTCTCGTAGTTCGCTATCAGTCATCCTTTTTTTCAGCGCAGTCTCGGCTGGTTTCTCTGTCGCCAACTTATTTTGTGATGGTTCATTCATGTTTTTATACTGATACGATGCTGTTAGCAGTAGTGATGTATATGCTTCACAACGTCAGATTCTCTTTATTGATTAGTAATCGCTAAAGCAAAGTTGACGCCGTGCTGGGCGGCGGTATCGACATTCCCCGTATCTTTTTGCACTCGTCGCTCAAGAACCACTTGAAACTGTCCGCAAGATTCATGGTCTTTTCCGGCTCCCCGATTTCACCGAAACTGTCTTGGGTTACAGTGCACACTCCAAGAATTTTGAATTTCTCCATTTCTTTGAGCGCGGTCGGGCGAGAACAATTGAGAGCATCCATGACCTCACCAGTCTTCATTTCGCCACCGCTTTCCAGCAACTTTCTAAAAAGCTTCGCCTGTATCGTTGGGGCGCTATCAATCGCCAACTCCACAATCAGCTTGAGGTCATCTTCGTTGATATGCCCTCTGCCCCTAATAAGAGCGTGTCCTCGGCAAAGGTTATAAAAAAGCTGGTTAATGCGATCTGGCTTCTCTATAACGGGCACCGTGTGCTCGTATACCTCACCATCTTGGGATTTGTCCTTCCAAACGTTTATCACACCCCTCATCTTGGCCAATAATCGGGCACAGCGAGCGACAATGAGGGTATATTCCTTGTCTGCCGCTTTGTCCCACTCCACACCGTTTTTATGTTTATCCCATAGGGTTTGGAGAAAATCTTTTGTCGCGCGACGGCAAACCTTTTCTTTCTCCTTATAGGCAGAACTGGCCAGTTGATTCGCCAATTCCTGTTCGCTTTTTTCCTTAGAATTTATATTCAGGAAAAATAGGCGGGAGCCAAGATTACCCATCATTTTCCACACTCGCGGCGGTATCGGAGTTGAACCAGCAAGAACCATAAAAAGGTATTCGCCGACATACTGGCGTTGTCCATGCACGCCGCTATCGGTGTTGAGGCCCTCTCCATCCAGCACGCGGGTGAGTAGTCCAAGACATTCGTTGAGGTCATCGTCCCGCTTTGAAAATAGCGTTGCCAAGTCCCGAAGGAGGAACATCTTATACTTGAGGCGGGGGAGAAGGTCTATCTTCCCCAAGTCTGCCTTTTTTACGTTCGTGGCGTTGGAGACAAACGATGCGGGCGTGAACTTATCGCTAGCGTAGGTCAATCCTTCAATCTCCGAAAAGAAATTTATCGTGATGGTCTTGCCAGAGGATGGCACATCCACCAGTACGAGGGCAAAAGGATTTGTGACGTCTTGGATCAGAATTTGGGAGATAATGGACAGTCCAACTTCAGCAGGGAAAAGTAATTCTGGGAAGTTCGCCTTGATAGTTTCGCGCCATTCCTCAAAGCTCACTTCTCTTTCGAGATTATCTATTTTTCTCACGCGTACATCATCTTCTACAACATCAGGTAAAACGACCTCCACATTTTTCCGTTTTGGCTTACTAGCCTTTTCTGTTTTTGAATCGAAAATTATCTGTCCGTCCTTCACGCCCACTATGGCATCGCTTAGCCCTAATTCTTTCGCTAATTCCACAAAAGGTTTTTCCATGGGGCAACCCCAGCACTTCCCACTGCCACTTTCTTTATTGATATGAAGTTCGGCCTGAATAATACCGCTTGGCAGAGTCCCGCAATCTGGGCAAGCGATGATAAGATCAATCCTATCATCGCGAACTTCTATTTTATTCTTTGTCAGATATTCTTTGATTGTCATAGTTATTGTTATTATTTTCTGTTTTTTCTCTGTGGTATATTTTTGCCAGTAGGTCATAGTAACCAACCAGCGTGTGAGCGATTTCCGAAGCGTCGGCTTGGCTTACGTCTCTTCCGTAATCTTCTGAAAGAATATGACGTAGCTCATCAATTGTTTCTGGACTAATGGGCATGGTTAGTCCGAATCGTATAAACGACCTTTAATGGCCCGCATCGCATCAAAGTACGCCTGCGGTTCGCATCTAAGCTCCCGCCGCCAATAGCTTGCAATTAGCTCATCGAGTCCAGCATCGTGTTTGAAGACGAACTGTGCCTTGCGGGGATTTTTACGATCTATTGCTTCGAGCGGAAAAGTAAGAAAAATAACCGTCGCCAAAGCGAGATCGACAGTGGAAAATTTCCTATTATTACCACCGGCGTCATAGTCATTGATGGGTTCCATAAAACCCCATGCTGAAATTCAGCGATACGCGCGTCGATGCTCATTTTTCAATGATTATTTTGCTGTAGAAAGCTAAAAAAACCGCTGAATTTTCAGCGGCGGAAGTGTATGCATGCCCTCATGGGTAACAAACTATTCTATTGCGTTGTCTCCCTTGGTGAAATCATCGTCTTCCATGGACTCGATATCGTCGTCTAGACTAGGTTCATCACTCAGTCGCCGGTTACCGAACCCAGCGCGCGCTGTATGATCGTTAGATTCCAGCGAATCGTCAGAACCGACAGACGAGAAACCCCTGCCATCCATTTTCCGCAACGTTGGATCAATGTACTTAACACGTTCGGCTCCGTTATGCATTTGCTTATCGGCTTCGTAGGGTTTGTCATTAAGAAATAAAGATTCAGGCAGTAGCTCGAATTTTGTCCGGTAATATTTCCATTGTTTATAGTCCTCTTCAAATGGTTCGGTAAAAATCCCGAAATTCTCTTGAAGCTTTAGTGATAGTGATTCCTTAATTTTGTACACATTATCTTTTGTGATATGTTTTGGCCCTTTTTTACTAAGAGCCGTTGCCAAATCGGAAGGTTCCGCCGGTACGCCATATCTATCCTTTAACTCCTTATCAAGTTGCCCGTGGGTAGCGTACATGATTGCAAGACACCACAGAAAAGACCACTGCGGATTTGGGTTCTTTTTTCCAAACCCCATTTGTTGAAAACTCAAGATCACATGCCGCTTGTCTGGGAGAGTAACGTCGATATTTTCTTCGTCTTTGAATTTTATCGTTATATCTTCCCATTTTGAATCTGGTGGTAGATCGAAAACTGGTGGGCTAGATTTTTTAGAAGCACCGAATCTTCGATTCAACTTTTCTTTGTTTACGGTAAATTCGTAGCTCGGAATGTCCGTGGTAAATTCCATATCGTTGATATTATTCTTGCCAAAGTCTATGGCGCGGATAATCAAATTTTCTTTGGCTAAAATGTGGAGATCAAGCGAGAAGCTCCGCAAAAAACCCTCAGTAATCAAGCTGGGGCAGATTACCTCTCTCAATTCTCGATAGTTTAGACCTATCCCTTCGAGAAGATTTACGCTGACCAGCATATCCTCCTTATTTTGCGCTTGGTAAGAACGCCGCAATAACGCTTTGAAATTATCTATTTTTTCTTCTATTGTCATAGTCATTTAATCCTTATTTTCTCTATGATTTTAGCAGATTTTCGGCATTTTTTCAACGGTTGAGACTTCCATTCTTATAGAGTTGGTGGCATACTGAAAGCAACAATTTAATGCGCCTAAACTCTGAGTAATCAGGGCATGGCCAGAAAACACCATCAACGGTAAAAAGCTCCTAGTCAGAGCGCCGTTGATGGTCATATTTCGAAAGGGATGTGGGTGCCGCAAGGCATCGCTGGCTGGGAGCTTTTTGCGTAAAAAGGCCGATCTCCCGCCGGAATGATAATGAATATAACTATGAAAATAAAATATCTTTCAATTTTCCCAATCGTTATAGTCTTAGTTCTTTCGGGTTTCTCTTTTGCCAACGCGCAGTCCGATGTTTTCACTCAGAATCTTTATTACGGGCTTCAGAACAATTCGCAAGTTACCCAGCTCCAAGAATTTTTAACATCGCAAAATCTGTATAGCGGCCCGATCACGGGCAATTATTATTTTCTCACCATTGGCGCGGTAAAAGCGTTTCAGACTCAACAAGGGATCACTCCAGCCGCTGGGTACTTCGGCCCAATCACAATGGCCGCAGCAAACAAGATAGCGAACACAACAGTGAGTGCGTCCAACAATGAAGCAATTACTGAAACGGGGACGAGCACTCCTTCTATTGCTTCGGCATCCAGCACGGCACAGCTTCAGCTCGCAGCTCTCATGCAGGAAGTTGCTTTGCTAGAGCAACAACTTCAAGCGCAGCAAAGTAGCACGCAAGCACTTCAAAGCATCCAGACGCAGGTACAGCAGATCGCAAGCAATACACAATCCATCGCAACAGCATCTCCCGCATGCCCACAGTATTCTATCGCCGTTTGCGGGACAAATAGCAAAACCTATTATGGAAATTCTTGCCTCGGATACGGGATGCCAGCGACCGTTGCAGTCGCCAGTCAGGGAGCATGCATTGCCCCATCACAAACCTGCACTCCGAATTGGCAATGTAACACTTGGAGTGCGTGCTCAAGTTCACAGCAATCAAGAACTTGCAGTGATTCAAATAATTGCGGCGTGGCGAATGGAGAGCCACTGCTAACTCAATCTTGCTCAATGCCGACGCCGACATCATCGTCAGCGCTAAACAATGACGATACATTGAGTAGTTTGAATGTAAATGGGACGCTGATCTCCGGCTTTTCTCCAGCAACACTTTCTTATAATGATCTATTGCCAGCCGGAACAACCGCCATACCGGTGATTACGGCAACAACGAACAACGCGAACGCAACGAAAGTTATTTATCAGACGACGGCTACAACTGGATCGGCGACGGTAACGGTTACGGCGCAAAATAGAACAGCAACTCAAACGTATACAATCAACTTTGCCGTGTTGCCAACATTAACCATCACAATGGACACGAGTGTCCATGTTCCGACGTATGTCGTCGCCGGTTCGACTGGTAACACGCTCATCGGGTTTGACGTCACCACCAATTCATCGGCGGGAGTGTCGCTTGCCGGTTCCAATATTACGATTACTGATAACATCTCCAATAACTCCAACGGGGCATCATCGTTTGAGAACCTGACACTTTGGCAAGGAACCACTGAAATTTCAGGCCCCGCCCAGATGAATATCGGATCGAACGGAGTTGGTACGATAGTTTTTCCGTTAGGTAATTCCTCGGCGTTGGTAACGCAAAACAATACTCCGTTGGCATTCCAGATTCATGGAGATGTTAATGCCCTTACCTCAAGTGCGACGGTACTTAAGTCGCTCCACTCTTTCGGCGTTATAGGGTCTTCCGTCGTCGGCTCTTGGCAATATCAAAATTCTCCAGTGAGTATTACGGCAAGCGGCAATGTTAGTGAATCGAATATCGTGATACTGCCTTACTACGCGACGTTAGATGCAAGTGGTGGTGGCAACAGCAACAACACTGTCATTTGGCGGAACATCACGGTTAACGACAATATAGGAACGATAACACTCGAAGCAGACCCCATCGAAACAGGAAGCGCGACGGTAAATTCATTCACCTTGGAATTCAGTGGCACTGGATTGTTTAATCAGTACCAACCGAGCCATTTAGGGACATTCATCGTCGCCCTTGTGGGGTCAGGCGGGAATACGGTTGATAGCGAGACGTGTACTCCCGTTGTTTCGGTTACTGGGCAACAGGCGTACGCCGTAGGCACCGGTAGTTGCTCGGTTACCTTCCCGATCAATACCTCGTTGTCTTCAGGCAATTCCGTTTCATACACATTAGAAACTCCCAATCCTATCATTCAAAAAACGGATACCGGCAACGGTTATGATCAAAATGTTTTGCTGTTCCTAAACGACGTTGATTGGACTGACGGGAAAACACCAGACATTCATTGGAGCGCAAGCAATCAGCCGTCTCAAATGTTTAGTTATACCTACGAATAAGTAGGGGGAAATTAGAACAAAATCATGGACGATCAACCAAAAAGCGGCAACGAGAATCAAGCCAAGTCAGTCGCTCCTATTGTCATAACCACAATCATTACCACCTTGGTTGTTGTTGGAATTATGTGGCTCATTTTCAGTTCTAGTTCTTCGCCATCAACACAACAACAAAGCGTTGCTTCAAACAATGAAGTGAATCCCAACACGCAAACACAGCAGGCCGCTCAAGCCGCGCCGCAGCAGCCAGTTCCGACTCAAAATACAGCTCCCGTCGTCCAACAACCGCGTTATTACACGCCCATGACTTTTTCGCCAACCGCTGAGGCTCAGCGGGCTTCGGGAGTTTTGGCAGATAAGATGATAGGAACCTTCAAGACTTTTTAAACAAAAAATAGGGATAATCAATATTAAAAAGAGATAATATGTCTATCACTGAAGCTCAATATCCGATCAGTCACTACTACTTTTCAAAACTTTGGATAATGTTTTTAGGAGTGCTTCTTATTGGTGCTTTTCTGATTCGATTAGCGACAATGCCTGGCGTAGCGGGAACAAATGGGTATAATCCAAACACGGGTAGAAACAATTTTTCAACCCCTATCGCGCTTTACGTCATTGGTGGATTTTTGATACTGGGCAGCATTTTGATTTTTATCAACATCTTGAATATCAGAGCTTATTTTCATTACGCGATTGACGATCAGGGAGTAACGCTCACACAAGGATTCTCTCGCAAACAGCAGACGATGCCGTATGGAGCTGTCAAAAAGGTTTGGGTATCGCAGGGTCCGCTCGATGGAATATTTGGGATTGCGACGCTTTATGTCAGAAATGAGGCGGGGCTGGAAGCAAGTAAGCAGATTCAGGAACAAGCAAGCCTCTCGCCGAAAAATATCCTCATCGGAGGGATGTCCAGGCAGGATGCGATGGTAGCCACCACCACCGCGACGAGCAATACGATAATCATCTCCGGCCTCCTCAGGCAGGATGCAGAAGCTTTGAAAGATTTGATAGCTTCAAAGATGGTTACCTAGCGCGAGTCACTCCATTGATTCCAGAATTATTCAAGCATCGGTGTATGCTCTATTACGGCCGATCGAAAAAATAGCGGATGGCACGGTGGGGTAATCATACCAGCGCCAATAACTGCCCGATTTGCTTTGTTGCCACGCTAGGATCGGGGAATGCCGCCTGCCAATCAAAGGTTTGAAACGCGTCCCGCCAAGTGTACAAAGACGCTTTTTCTTCCTCTGAAGGCTCAAAAGAGCTTGCCATTGCTACATTTTCTGCCGGTTTGAAAATCTTATTTACCATAGGCATCCACTCCTGCAAGAATTGGAACCCCAAGGTGTAGTTAGGCGTTATTTTACTGGTGTTTAGGGTGAGGTTTGAAAATGCGTAGCTCAAGAGTAATCGTTGCTCCTCCGTAACGGCTTTCGGGCTTCGATAGATTGCCTCTGCGTGCGTTGCGAGTTCGTGGATGGCATATCCTGCCTCGTAATAAGCTTGTCGCGCGTCTGTGAGCTTCTCAAGCGCTTCTATTGCGTCTTTCTTCTCGGCAGTGGACTCATTGATGATTTTTATACAAAGCTCGCCTGGCATCTTGTTGTCGAGCTTATCCCGATATGCGCTCTCTATACGTTGGTCGGCTGTCTTAATGGTTCTCGCAAGCTCATCACGACGAGCCGTATTGAAAGCCACCTCGCCTTTATGGCTTTCTTTAAGTGCTCCCTCAAGCCATTGGAGGGCACGCTTCGTTTTCGGCGCTACTGCAATGAGAGTCGGAATGACTTGATCCTCAACTATTTCCTGTCGGGTGCATCCTTTTTGTGAGCAGGGCTTGTGGTGGTTGCAATAGCCGTACCAGTGACCTTTTGCGATACCCCATGCGATTATGCCACCGCACTCATCGCATTCTATTTTCCCTTTGAAAATTGGAAGATGTTTTTGATATTGGGGATTTTTGAATCGCTTATTGAGCCGCTGTTGAACTGCCACAAACAATTCCTTTGAAATGAGTGGCTCATGCTTACCCTCATAGATTTGTCCTCTCCATACTATCTGTCCCGCGTAGTAGGAATCGGAAAGCATCATATGTGTCTGGCTTTTACTCATCGTCTCGCCACGGTCGCTTTTGAGGCCAGCTTTCCGTACAGTCTCCGCAACAGCCTTGATGGAATAATTGCCGGTTGAATACAGTTCAAACATCTGCCGGACGAGTGGTGCGACTGCCTCGTCGAGAACGTGCGTCTTATGTCCTTTTTCGCCAATAGATTTATAGCCGAGCTTCGCTCTCATCGGCATCCATCCTTGAGTTAGCTTTTCTTTTTGGCCTTTGCGGATTTCCTCCGAAAGATTGTTGGTATAGAAGCGGGCGATGGCCACCTTCATATCCCAAACGAGGTTTTCGTGCGCTCGCGTGTTCTTACTTAGAACGAAGTTTTCTTTTACGAAGTGAATTTGCCGCTCTTCATTTTCCGTGATCCAATCGTTCACAATGGCCGCATCCTTGATATTACGGGTGAGCCGATCTATTTTCTCGCAGAGAATTATAGGGATCTTATGCGCTGTCGCGTATTGCAGCATCTCATTGAACATCTTTCGGATTTGCTTGCCGCTCGCCGATTCGGAAATCTTGAATATCTTACCCACCGCATATTCGTTCTTTTCAGCATATTCTGTGAGCAGTTTTTCTTGCGCGTCGAGAGAGTAGCCGGTCTCTTCCTGTTCGCGGGAGGAAACGCGGCAAAATACAATTACCTTGGTAGCTGATTTTTCCATATATTTTTATGTTATTTTACCGTCTATTTTTATCTACTTTAAAAACTTAAAGGGACAGTCCTGATCGCCCAGTCCGCTAGCTCCCAAAGGAAGTTGGCTTCTTGGCAGAACTGCCCCTTAAAGGCAGGAAACCAACAAAAAACCTCTGGGAATATAACTTACGGACTGTGGGCGATGTCTTCATTATACCACGTATCCATATCAAATCGAAGCTTCTAACATCCCTTTATAACGCCTATTTCTATAGTCCAAATTGAGGCATTTTCGGCACCCTAGAGCGTTGGCAAGGGGATGCTTGAGCAATACGCCGATTCTAGCGCCGCAGAGGGGGCATTTGAACCAATAGCGAGTGCCGCCATAGCCAGTCTTGGATGTAATCAGCTCTATTTTTACGTCCATCGCCTCTAGCTCGGAAGTGATTGTCAGCTCCTTGAGCGCCCTGCGATACCTTTTCAAGAAATCGGGAAGTTCGACCTTTTGGCATTCTTCCACGACAAATTTTCTTCCGAAATCATTAGTGCTCATTGGTTTCAGAATTGGTGGGTTTTGGTGGGTTATCGGCATTAATCTGCTGATTCTGGGCTATGAATGCCGTGTTTGCCCTGACGTTCATTTCAATAGTTGGAGCTTTGAGTTGCTTGAGCGTAATGATGGCATTTATGAATTGACGATTGGCTCGATCTAATTCTTTGCTCCATATGGCATAGAGGTGATTTTTTTCTTTGGCGACATCTTTTAGATTCTGATGGATGCTACTCATCAGCCAAGAAGAATCGAGAACTCTGACATAGGCGCTCACCGCAACCTCCACCAATGCTTTTTCGGTCGCTGCTTTGCAATCGTAATCTTTTATCATCTGGCGGCTCATTTCTCTTGCGAGTGGCCTATATCCCTCGTCCATCGACATCGCCAGTTGCTCATGTGTTTCTAATCCCATCGACAGGACTGCCTCTAGGGCATACTTTTTGCGATTTTCTTTATCCTTTCTCTTTTCGCTCTTCGGATCGATTTCGCTCATTCGTTTGAAAGGAGTGAGGGTGGAATCAAAAAGCTTAATAGCTGCCTCTCGTAGTTCGCTATCAGTCATCCTTTTTTTCAGCGCAGTCTCGGCTGGTTTCTCTGTCGCCAACTTATTTTGTGATGGTTCATTCATGTTTTTATACTGATACGATGCTGTTAGCAGTAGTGATGTATATGCTTCACAACGTCAGATTCTCTTTATTGATTAGTAATCGCTAAAGCAAAGTTGACGCCGTGCTGGGCGGCGGTATCGACATTCCCCGTATCTTTTTGCACTCGTCGCTCAAGAACCACTTGAAACTGTCCGCAAGATTCATGGTCTTTTCCGGCTCCCCGATTTCACCGAAACTGTCTTGGGTTACAGTGCACACTCCAAGAATTTTGAATTTCTCCATTTCTTTGAGCGCGGTCGGGCGAGAACAATTGAGAGCATCCATGACCTCACCAGTCTTCATTTCGCCACCGCTTTCCAGCAACTTTCTAAAAAGCTTCGCCTGTATCGTTGGGGCGCTATCAATCGCCAACTCCACAATCAGCTTGAGGTCATCTTCGTTGATATGCCCTCTGCCCCTAATAAGAGCGTGTCCTCGGCAAAGGTTATAAAAAAGCTGGTTAATGCGATCTGGCTTCTCTATAACGGGCACCGTGTGCTCGTATACCTCACCATCTTGGGATTTGTCCTTCCAAACGTTTATCACACCCCTCATCTTGGCCAATAATCGGGCACAGCGAGCGACAATGAGGGTATATTCCTTGTCTGCCGCTTTGTCCCACTCCACACCGTTTTTATGTTTATCCCATAGGGTTTGGAGAAAATCTTTTGTCGCGCGACGGCAAACCTTTTCTTTCTCCTTATAGGCAGAACTGGCCAGTTGATTCGCCAATTCCTGTTCGCTTTTTTCCTTAGAATTTATATTCAGGAAAAATAGGCGGGAGCCAAGATTACCCATCATTTTCCACACTCGCGGCGGTATCGGAGTTGAACCAGCAAGAACCATAAAAAGGTATTCGCCGACATACTGGCGTTGTCCATGCACGCCGCTATCGGTGTTGAGGCCCTCTCCATCCAGCACGCGGGTGAGTAGTCCAAGACATTCGTTGAGGTCATCGTCCCGCTTTGAAAATAGCGTTGCCAAGTCCCGAAGGAGGAACATCTTATACTTGAGGCGGGGGAGAAGGTCTATCTTCCCCAAGTCTGCCTTTTTTACGTTCGTGGCGTTGGAGACAAACGATGCGGGCGTGAACTTATCGCTAGCGTAGGTCAATCCTTCAATCTCCGAAAAGAAATTTATCGTGATGGTCTTGCCAGAGGATGGCACATCCACCAGTACGAGGGCAAAAGGATTTGTGACGTCTTGGATCAGAATTTGGGAGATAATGGACAGTCCAACTTCAGCAGGGAAAAGTAATTCTGGGAAGTTCGCCTTGATAGTTTCGCGCCATTCCTCAAAGCTCACTTCTCTTTCGAGATTATCTATTTTTCTCACGCGTACATCATCTTCTACAACATCAGGTAAAACGACCTCCACATTTTTCCGTTTTGGCTTACTAGCCTTTTCTGTTTTTGAATCGAAAATTATCTGTCCGTCCTTCACGCCCACTATGGCATCGCTTAGCCCTAATTCTTTCGCTAATTCCACAAAAGGTTTTTCCATGGGGCAACCCCAGCACTTCCCACTGCCACTTTCTTTATTGATATGAAGTTCGGCCTGAATAATACCGCTTGGCAGAGTCCCGCAATCTGGGCAAGCGATGATAAGATCAATCCTATCATCGCGAACTTCTATTTTATTCTTTGTCAGATATTCTTTGATTGTCATAGTTATTGTTATTATTTTCTGTTTTTTCTCTGTGGTATATTTTTGCCAGTAGGTCATAGTAACCAACCAGCGTGTGAGCGATTTCCGAAGCGTCGGCTTGGCTTACGTCTCTTCCGTAATCTTCTGAAAGAATATGACGTAGCTCATCAATTGTTTCTGGACTAATGGGCATGGTTAGTCCGAATCGTATAAACGACCTTTAATGGCCCGCATCGCATCAAAGTACGCCTGCGGTTCGCATCTAAGCTCCCGCCGCCAATAGCTTGCAATTAGCTCATCGAGTCCAGCATCGTGTTTGAAGACGAACTGTGCCTTGCGGGGATTTTTACGATCTATTGCTTCGAGCGGAAAAGTAAGAAAAATAACCGTCGCCAAAGCGAGATCGACAGTGGAAAATTTCCTATTATTACCACCGGCGTCATAGTCATTGATGGGTTCCATAAAACCCCATGCTGAAATTCAGCGATACGCGCGTCGATGCTCATTTTTCAATGATTATTTTGCTGTAGAAAGCTAAAAAAACCGCTGAATTTTCAGCGGCGGAAGTGTATGCATGCCCTCATGGGTAACAAACTATTCTATTGCGTTGTCTCCCTTGGTGAAATCATCGTCTTCCATGGACTCGATATCGTCGTCTAGACTAGGTTCATCACTCAGTCGCCGGTTACCGAACCCAGCGCGCGCTGTATGATCGTTAGATTCCAGCGAATCGTCAGAACCGACAGACGAGAAACCCCTGCCATCCATTTTCCGCAACGTTGGATCAATGTACTTAACACGTTCGGCTCCGTTATGCATTTGCTTATCGGCTTCGTAGGGTTTGTCATTAAGAAATAAAGATTCAGGCAGTAGCTCGAATTTTGTCCGGTAATATTTCCATTGTTTATAGTCCTCTTCAAATGGTTCGGTAAAAATCCCGAAATTCTCTTGAAGCTTTAGTGATAGTGATTCCTTAATTTTGTACACATTATCTTTTGTGATATGTTTTGGCCCTTTTTTACTAAGAGCCGTTGCCAAATCGGAAGGTTCCGCCGGTACGCCATATCTATCCTTTAACTCCTTATCAAGTTGCCCGTGGGTAGCGTACATGATTGCAAGACACCACAGAAAAGACCACTGCGGATTTGGGTTCTTTTTTCCAAACCCCATTTGTTGAAAACTCAAGATCACATGCCGCTTGTCTGGGAGAGTAACGTCGATATTTTCTTCGTCTTTGAATTTTATCGTTATATCTTCCCATTTTGAATCTGGTGGTAGATCGAAAACTGGTGGGCTAGATTTTTTAGAAGCACCGAATCTTCGATTCAACTTTTCTTTGTTTACGGTAAATTCGTAGCTCGGAATGTCCGTGGTAAATTCCATATCGTTGATATTATTCTTGCCAAAGTCTATGGCGCGGATAATCAAATTTTCTTTGGCTAAAATGTGGAGATCAAGCGAGAAGCTCCGCAAAAAACCCTCAGTAATCAAGCTGGGGCAGATTACCTCTCTCAATTCTCGATAGTTTAGACCTATCCCTTCGAGAAGATTTACGCTGACCAGCATATCCTCCTTATTTTGCGCTTGGTAAGAACGCCGCAATAACGCTTTGAAATTATCTATTTTTTCTTCTATTGTCATAGTCATTTAATCCTTATTTTCTCTATGATTTTAGCAGATTTTCGGCATTTTTTCAACGGTTGAGACTTCCATTCTTATAGAGTTGGTGGCATACTGAAAGCAACAATTTAATGCGCCTAAACTCTGAGTAATCAGGGCATGGCCAGAAAACACCATCAACGGTAAAAAGCTCCTAGTCAGAGCGCCGTTGATGGTCATATTTCGAAAGGGATGTGGGTGCCGCAAGGCATCGCTGGCTGGGAGCTTTTTGCGTAAAAAGGCCGATCTCCCGCCGGAATGATAATGAATATAACTATGAAAATAAAATATCTTTCAATTTTCCCAATCGTTATAGTCTTAGTTCTTTCGGGTTTCTCTTTTGCCAACGCGCAGTCCGATGTTTTCACTCAGAATCTTTATTACGGGCTTCAGAACAATTCGCAAGTTACCCAGCTCCAAGAATTTTTAACATCGCAAAATCTGTATAGCGGCCCGATCACGGGCAATTATTATTTTCTCACCATTGGCGCGGTAAAAGCGTTTCAGACTCAACAAGGGATCACTCCAGCCGCTGGGTACTTCGGCCCAATCACAATGGCCGCAGCAAACAAGATAGCGAACACAACAGTGAGTGCGTCCAACAATGAAGCAATTACTGAAACGGGGACGAGCACTCCTTCTATTGCTTCGGCATCCAGCACGGCACAGCTTCAGCTCGCAGCTCTCATGCAGGAAGTTGCTTTGCTAGAGCAACAACTTCAAGCGCAGCAAAGTAGCACGCAAGCACTTCAAAGCATCCAGACGCAGGTACAGCAGATCGCAAGCAATACACAATCCATCGCAACAGCATCTCCCGCATGCCCACAGTATTCTATCGCCGTTTGCGGGACAAATAGCAAAACCTATTATGGAAATTCTTGCCTCGGATACGGGATGCCAGCGACCGTTGCAGTCGCCAGTCAGGGAGCATGCATTGCCCCATCACAAACCTGCACTCCGAATTGGCAATGTAACACTTGGAGTGCGTGCTCAAGTTCACAGCAATCAAGAACTTGCAGTGATTCAAATAATTGCGGCGTGGCGAATGGAGAGCCACTGCTAACTCAATCTTGCTCAATGCCGACGCCGACATCATCGTCAGCGCTAAACAATGACGATACATTGAGTAGTTTGAATGTAAATGGGACGCTGATCTCCGGCTTTTCTCCAGCAACACTTTCTTATAATGATCTATTGCCAGCCGGAACAACCGCCATACCGGTGATTACGGCAACAACGAACAACGCGAACGCAACGAAAGTTATTTATCAGACGACGGCTACAACTGGATCGGCGACGGTAACGGTTACGGCGCAAAATAGAACAGCAACTCAAACGTATACAATCAACTTTGCCGTGTTGCCAACATTAACCATCACAATGGACACGAGTGTCCATGTTCCGACGTATGTCGTCGCCGGTTCGACTGGTAACACGCTCATCGGGTTTGACGTCACCACCAATTCATCGGCGGGAGTGTCGCTTGCCGGTTCCAATATTACGATTACTGATAACATCTCCAATAACTCCAACGGGGCATCATCGTTTGAGAACCTGACACTTTGGCAAGGAACCACTGAAATTTCAGGCCCCGCCCAGATGAATATCGGATCGAACGGAGTTGGTACGATAGTTTTTCCGTTAGGTAATTCCTCGGCGTTGGTAACGCAAAACAATACTCCGTTGGCATTCCAGATTCATGGAGATGTTAATGCCCTTACCTCAAGTGCGACGGTACTTAAGTCGCTCCACTCTTTCGGCGTTATAGGGTCTTCCGTCGTCGGCTCTTGGCAATATCAAAATTCTCCAGTGAGTATTACGGCAAGCGGCAATGTTAGTGAATCGAATATCGTGATACTGCCTTACTACGCGACGTTAGATGCAAGTGGTGGTGGCAACAGCAACAACACTGTCATTTGGCGGAACATCACGGTTAACGACAATATAGGAACGATAACACTCGAAGCAGACCCCATCGAAACAGGAAGCGCGACGGTAAATTCATTCACCTTGGAATTCAGTGGCACTGGATTGTTTAATCAGTACCAACCGAGCCATTTAGGGACATTCATCGTCGCCCTTGTGGGGTCAGGCGGGAATACGGTTGATAGCGAGACGTGTACTCCCGTTGTTTCGGTTACTGGGCAACAGGCGTACGCCGTAGGCACCGGTAGTTGCTCGGTTACCTTCCCGATCAATACCTCGTTGTCTTCAGGCAATTCCGTTTCATACACATTAGAAACTCCCAATCCTATCATTCAAAAAACGGATACCGGCAACGGTTATGATCAAAATGTTTTGCTGTTCCTAAACGACGTTGATTGGACTGACGGGAAAACACCAGACATTCATTGGAGCGCAAGCAATCAGCCGTCTCAAATGTTTAGTTATACCTACGAATAAGTAGGGGGAAATTAGAACAAAATCATGGACGATCAACCAAAAAGCGGCAACGAGAATCAAGCCAAGTCAGTCGCTCCTATTGTCATAACCACAATCATTACCACCTTGGTTGTTGTTGGAATTATGTGGCTCATTTTCAGTTCTAGTTCTTCGCCATCAACACAACAACAAAGCGTTGCTTCAAACAATGAAGTGAATCCCAACACGCAAACACAGCAGGCCGCTCAAGCCGCGCCGCAGCAGCCAGTTCCGACTCAAAATACAGCTCCCGTCGTCCAACAACCGCGTTATTACACGCCCATGACTTTTTCGCCAACCGCTGAGGCTCAGCGGGCTTCGGGAGTTTTGGCAGATAAGATGATAGGAACCTTCAAGACTTTTTAAACAAAAAATAGGGATAATCAATATTAAAAAGAGATAATATGTCTATCACTGAAGCTCAATATCCGATCAGTCACTACTACTTTTCAAAACTTTGGATAATGTTTTTAGGAGTGCTTCTTATTGGTGCTTTTCTGATTCGATTAGCGACAATGCCTGGCGTAGCGGGAACAAATGGGTATAATCCAAACACGGGTAGAAACAATTTTTCAACCCCTATCGCGCTTTACGTCATTGGTGGATTTTTGATACTGGGCAGCATTTTGATTTTTATCAACATCTTGAATATCAGAGCTTATTTTCATTACGCGATTGACGATCAGGGAGTAACGCTCACACAAGGATTCTCTCGCAAACAGCAGACGATGCCGTATGGAGCTGTCAAAAAGGTTTGGGTATCGCAGGGTCCGCTCGATGGAATATTTGGGATTGCGACGCTTTATGTCAGAAATGAGGCGGGGCTGGAAGCAAGTAAGCAGATTCAGGAACAAGCAAGCCTCTCGCCGAAAAATATCCTCATCGGAGGGATGTCCAGGCAGGATGCGATGGTAGCCACCACCACCGCGACGAGCAATACGATAATCATCTCCGGCCTCCTCAGGCAGGATGCAGAAGCTTTGAAAGATTTGATAGCTTCAAAGATGGTTACCTAGCGCGAGTCACTCCATTGATTCCAGAATTATTCAAGCATCGGTGTATGCTCTATTACGGCCGATCGAAAAAATAGCGGATGGCACGGTGGGGTAATCATACCAGCGCCAATAACTGCCCGATTTGCTTTGTTGCCACGCTAGGATCGGGGAATGCCGCCTGCCAATCAAAGGTTTGAAACGCGTCCCGCCAAGTGTACAGGATTATAAAAAATCGGCTGAAATTCCAGCCGATTTTAAATCTTTGCCTATCTTCTGCAGAGGTGTAATGTTTTTCTGATGGCCGCCCATATCTTTTTTTCGGTCAATTCTGCGAATGGTTCCAGATTGACTCGGGGCCATTTTTTAAATCCTTCTTCGGTAAGGGGTTCAAAATCCCTATCAGAAGGAAGATCGTGGTTTTGCCAGAAAAAAGTTCCTACTGTCCCATTATGGACGGCAAGAACGATATGACCGTTACCTTTTATATGGAACGGTGTGATATCGAAGGTTGTTTCGGCGTCGTTCAAAATGAATAACATAAGCTCACCTTCTTTTTCTGAGAGGAGGGAGTAAATCGGTTCGGTACCAGCGATTTCATCAAGTAGGCGAAGATTCTTTTTGGCGGCTAGCAGAAGTTCTTCGTCGGTTTTTTTCTTTTTAGTTCGATGAATCACTTTCTTTCCCCTTGAAAACCAGTCTACCTCTCTGCGTACAGAAGTTGGGATAACTAGTTTCATTATAGTTTCTCCTATATTGTTGATATAAATAGTTCTGACACAATATTGTGCCATCTTTTCAGGTATGTCAATTTTGATATTTTGCAATAATCGGTGAGGTTGCATTTTTGACCTGAATACGCTATTATCTCCTCCATGGCAAAGGCAAAGCGGTCGGACAATCTTATCACGCTTCGATGCACCGTCTGCAAACGGCGGAATTACTATACGCATAAGAACAAAAAGCAGGTTGAGCGCAAGATCGAACTCAAGAAGTTTTGTAGCTGGTGCCGGAAACAAACGCCCCACAAAGAAGCGCGAATTACCGGAAAATAGACAAGTTTCTTTTTAGAAAGATTTAATCTCCGGTGTGCCATGCTTAACGTATGGCACATTCTGTTTTTATAAGAAATAGGGCAAAAGAACTTCGCAGGAAGGGATACTCACTGAAGGAAATCAGTAGAAATTTAGGTGTAGCTAAAAGTACTGCTGGTATTTGGGTGCGGGATATAAAAATGAGCGAAGCTGCCGAGACGAGATTATTGAGTAAAATAAAACTTGGACAATTCATCAGTGCAAGAAACAGGCGCGCAAAGACCAAAGCACTGGAAGAGAAATATTTTCAGGAGGCATTGGAGGAAATAAGATTGAATCCAAATCATGAGAAAATTGTGTGCGCCATGCTTTATTGGTGCGAAGGAGGAAAGACTATCACTAATGGCGTTAGATTTATTAATTCTGACCCCCGCGTGATCGCTACCTTTCTTAGATTATTTCGCCTGTCATTTGACCTGGATGAAAAGAAATTTCGCGTCTGCGTGCACCTGCACGAATATCATGATGAAAAAAGACAGCTTGCTTTTTGGTCAAAAGTGTCGCAAATTAAAAGAAGTCAATTTATAAAGCCATTCCGTAAAAAACATACTGGTACAAGAATTCATGAGGACTATCCTGGATGTGCTTCTATTTATTACCAAAGTGCCGATACTGCACGCCGTCTCCTTGCAATCGGAAAAGCGTTTTTAATGGAATATGGAATGATGGGGGCATAGGCTTAATGGTAAACTGCTTCTCTCCAAAAGAAGATTTTTCCGTTCGAATCGGAATACCCCCGCAAATTGAATTAGCCGCCAAGCGCCGCGAGAGCGGCCTGTGCGCTTTTGAGGTTTCCGTTATATTGGAGCGCGGTCTCAAAGGCGCTTTTTGCGGCTGGTAGGTTGCCTTGTTTTGCATAGCTTTCGCCGAGGGCCACGTAGAGTTCGGGATAGGCGGGATTCTTGGTGAGAATATTTTGCGCCAGTGAGAAAACCTGGCTATAATCGCCGAGTTCGTAGTAGCTTTCGATCGGCTCGAGCTGGTACCAGAGCGCGTGTTCGGAAAGAGTAGGCTTGGCTTTTTCAAATGCCTGCACGGAGCCGCTGTAGTCGCCCGTGTAATAATCCGCGACCGAGAGATCGAATTCATCTGCGGTATCATTCGGATTCACCGCGAGCGCCTCGGTCGCGGTTTGCGCCGCTCCCTGCCACGCGGTCGTCGCATTGGTGTCGGCGCCGAGAATTGATTCCAGTTTTGTTTGGTCGCCCGGCGATGCGAGAACGATGTATTCATAGTTGAACGGTTTCCAAAGAGCGAGGAAATCGTTGTAAGAAAATGTCATGTTTTCTCCCTGGATTCCATCTTCTTCCGTCAACTTGCCTGTTGCGTCGTCATAGCCTTTCACGATGCGATAATGTGCATAATCTTCGCTCGTATTAAGGAGTGTCCGCGTCATGACGGGAAATCCGGCCGCAATGAGTTGCTTCAGGAGATCAATAGCGCCGTTCGGGCGGAAGTAGGCGATGAGGCCGTACGTTTCAGCTTGCGCCGCGATCTCGTCGGGAGGCGTCGATTTATCGTCGCTCTTGCCGGTCGTGTTATTGTCGGGACGCAGAATGTCGGCAAGCGCCTGTTGGCTCTCGTGCACGCCATAGAATGATAGATCCATGGAAAGTGCCGCTTCGCCGCAATTGTTGAAGGTTTGATGAACGTAGTAATTATTGTCGTTCAAGACCACGTGCGCAGGTAATGATCCTGTTGTTTGCGGTACCACAGGGGATGTTTTCGATGTCGGCGTCACGGTACTGGACGATCGCAACGCAAAAAATATCGCGATGCCTGCGAGGGCAAAAATTATAGCGATGCCGGTTATTTTTTTAGATTTTTGAACCACGAATACATCTTATACCAATTTCGGCGGATGGGGATATCGACGTTTCCGGCATAATGTGTTTCCATACCGCGAAATTGCCGTTTGAAGTCGGTGAGTGTCGGCCAGCGTTCAGGGTCGATGCCGCCGAGATCGTAATACTCGAAACCGCGCCGCCTTGCTTCGCGCATTGCTGACCAGTGAAGATAGGTATCCACTTTCGAATTGAGATGATCGGTGCGTGAAGCGCCATAGAGATACGTCGCCGTTTTTCCAAAGAAGAGGACGAAATGCGCCGATGCGGGCTTGCCGTCGTGATAGCCGTAGAATGCTTCAAGAGAAAGCATTGCTGAATCATCTGTTTCGCCGGTTGGTGGAATCGTGGCGAAGAACGCGTGGAAATATGCATCGCTCGGATAGGCGTTCACGCCGTGGTTGCGCTTGATAGTGTCGCGCACCATCGCAGAAAAAATTTCGTAGTCATGAGCGGTGACTTCCGTTTTTGTCACGACGGTTACGCCGCGTTTCTCGGCGCGATGCAGATTGGAACGGGTGGAAGGATGGAATGATGCAGAAATATCTTCTTCATCCCTTAAAACGAGAACAGTCGCGTTGTGGCGCGGCTGGACGTATTTCTTCGGGAAAAAGAAGCCAGTATTCTTGAGCGTCAGCGGAAAAGATGGAAGTGGCGGTTCCAATCGAAGAAATAAGAACTGCGGGAATTTTTCTATGGCCCAGTTTCTTATATCGTCCATGAGTGCGGTAACCGTTTCGGGGTCAGTGGCGTCTTTTGCAATTACGGGTCCGCGCGGGACATAGCCGTAGCACAGGCCCATCGGAAGATCGAACCGTACCATCATAAAAACCGCAATCTTCTTTTCGCCATCCATCACAATGTATCGACCGATGTTCCGTCCGAGACGTACCTGAAAATCTCCCCATTCCCAAGCTTGCATGAATGCCCCGACCGGCGGATAGTTTTTTTCAACAAATTGATTCCATACGTCCTTGCCGCCGGACGTTGCGTCGGAGATGGTCATGAAAGGGAAGGTATGTTTTGAAAAGTAATCTCATTGCCTGGAATAATACGGTGCTCTGCGGAAAAACCAGCGTTCACCTCAAGCACGTATTGTGCAGGTGACGTCGGAGAATAAAATATCGGCCGCCGGCGGCGCAGTAGCCAGCCGAATATCGACTGCCGCGGAGAAGCGACGGCGTCGAATGCAACGCCGACATTCTGGTTCATCGAGACCACGTGGCCGTCATTGATCCAGATGATATCAATGGGGAATCGCATGTCGAGCATCCAAAACCGGTAGAGCCCCGGTTTCGGAAAAATGAACAGCATGCCGCGATCTGTTGCGAGCATTGGTCGGCCCGACAGCCCCTTTTTAATGGCGTCGTTCGTCGTGGCAAGTTCGACGATGAGTGTCGTTCCGTTCACCGTTACGTTCGGCAGGGAAGATGAATTTTGATCCATTGGTTTATAGTATAGCCGTTTTCGCAAAATCAAGAATTTGTATTGGTGATCGTTGCAATATCTTGCGTGAAAGTTTGCGCCTGTTCGACGATCGCTTCGCCGTACGTCCAGAGATAATTTGCCCAATTGCCGCCGGCGTAGTATTTCGCCGCCGTACACCGTTCCTGGGCGGCAGTTGTGCTGTAGCTTGCCACACAGCCCTGCATTGCGTCTTTCAGATAGAGTGCTGTTGCAACGAAGGCGTCAGCATTGCTCCATGGCGACGGGGGATTGTCGCCGGTGATCCCCGCGACGCTCGAAGCGTAGAGTTCCCAGGTCGACGGTTCGAACTGTGCCGGTCCCATGGCGCCGCCGTAGACGCCGTCGGAATTCGGGCACGACACCATCATGTCAGATGGATTCAAGCCGAGCTGTTGGACGATTTGCAAAAAAATCGGAATGTTCGATGGGCTCATGGCGGTTTGATAACTACACTGGCCGACGTTTTGGCCAAGCGCCGATTCGCGATCGAGAACCGCAAGGATGAGCGCCGGATCGACGCCCGTCGCTTGTGAGGCCACCTCGGCATACTGATACGCTTGCTCAAATGTGAGAGAGCCACCACCCAGGAGCTGGAAGATCTGATTGCGGATCTGCGTCGCGGTGGCTTTTGTTTTTACGACGAGCGTTTGGTATGCCGATTCTTCACCTTTTGTTTCTGAGAGTATCTGACTCTCCTCGCTTTTGGTACCTGAGATCTGCTGTGCTTGCGCCGTTTCGTAAGCCGCAGCGCTCGCGGCGGCGGTTTTCGACGTAGCGAGCTGTTGATTTTGATCCTGCAGTTGTCCCGTGAGCGTATTGAGTTGCGTTACATCGGCATTGAGATTGGCTTCAAGCAGGGAAATATTTTGCACCTGTTCCCACAGGTCCGAGAGCTGGGGATTTTCCAAAAACGATTCGACGCCGCTTACTTGATCATTTTGATAAAGCGTTTGGAGAAGATCGGCAACCACCATTTTTTTATCCGCAATACTGTTTTCCGTGATCACGATCTGGGACTCCGTGCTGGTGATCTGGCCGTTGATCTCCTGAAGCGTTAGATTGGTCGCCTGGATCTGGAGATTGACTTTTGCGATCTCGGCGTTCAGCTGGTTGATCTCGCTCGTCAGGCTGGTCCCTTTTTTTTCATCCGCCGTGATCTGGGTTTCATATTGATCGATCTGTCCTTCAAGTTGTTGAAGTTGATTTTCAAGCACCGCCTGTTTCTGCGCGGTGGTCTCAGCACTTGTGCTGGTCGCGGTATCGGCGAACGCTGCGCTCGAGATGAGAAATAGAGCACCAAGAGCAACGACCAAAACCGTCCCGCTCATGGCGAGAAAACGTTTGCTTTGTTGGGCAACGAATATCACGGTTTCAAAAAACTGAAAATAGTACCGAAAAACGGTTATTACCTCTTTTTACGACCTAGAAAGCTAAAAAGTTCCGAGACAACGATAGATTTCTGCGCAGAACTCATCTCAAATATGACCGGAAGAGGAGAAAGGCATGGATGCTCGCTGGAGTTTATCCCGAGTTCATTGGGGGACGGGGATAGTTCCCCGTAGCGGAATGAAGAATTTAGAGAGGATCCTTCGCTTCGCTCAGGATGACGCCTGTGGCGCGGGCGTCACTTTTCCACAGGGGGATTTTGCGTCCGGCGGAGAAGTTGCTATAATGAACCTCGTTAGCTTAGTTAGTCAAAAAAACAAGAACCGTTTTTCCGTGTGAGGCGGAAAGGCGGTTTTTGTTTACCCTTCGTAGCTTTCCCTGCCTTCGCGACCGAAGCTGTTTCGGCGGGGTAGGCAGCGAAGAAGAGTTCGCTGTTTTACGGGCTCATTCTACCGAATGAGCCCGTGTGGGAAATTGGGATTTTAGATATATTTCATGTATCTTTAAAGCTATGGAAAAGAGGGATTTTGAATTGATTTCGAACAATAAACCAGCTGGCGAC
The DNA here is from genome assembly GCA_964442965.1 of uncultured Candidatus Saccharibacteria bacterium. Lineage (GTDB taxonomy): Bacteria > Patescibacteriota > Minisyncoccia > UBA6257 > 2-01-FULL-56-20 > CAJAQL01. Next base: position 3,694 of record CAYUBE010000010.1, on the reverse strand, counting down.
CAACCGAAGGCAATAGAAGAACTGGTGCGCGGCCTCAACAAAGGTTATCGCGATCAGGTGCTTTTGGGCGTCACGGGTTCCGGAAAAACGTTTACGATGGCGAACGTGATCGCCGAGATCAAAAAACCAACACTCGTGATCGCGCATAACAAGACGCTCGCGGCCCAGCTCTGCAATGAATTCCGGGAACTCTTTCCGCACAACTCCGTCAATTATTTTGTCTCCTATTATGATTACTATCAGCCGGAGGCGTACATTCCGTCGAGCGATACCTATATCGACAAGGAGGCGCTCATCAATGATGAGATCGACAAGCTTCGCCATGCGGCGACGACTGCGCTTCTCACGCGCCGCGACGTGATCGTCGTGGCGTCGGTCTCGTGCATTTATGGTCTTGGCGCGCCGGAGGTCTACGCGGGGAACATTATTCATTTCAAAGTAGGCGATCGCATCGAACGAAAAGAGTTTTCAAAAAAATTAGTGGAACTTCAGTTCAGCCGCACGACGGCGGATCTGAAGCGTGGCACCTATCGCTTGCGGGGCGAACAGTGGGAGATCATGCCAGCCGATCGCGAGGTTATCTACAATTTTGAGGTCAAGGAAAATGTGATCCGTGCGATCTACGAGATCGATCCGGTAAAAGGTTTTCAGCCGGGCAAGACGCCGCAAATCGCGGACGTCGTTTTTGCTCCGGCGAAACATTTCATCACGGAAGCGCCGGAACGCGAGCGGGCGATCAAGGAAATTCAGATGGAACTGCGCGACCAGCTTAAAAAACTGGAAGGCGAAGGGAAATTACTTGAGGCCGAGCGTTTGGAGCGTCGGACGAAATTCGACCTGGCGATGATGCGAGAGGTCGGTTATTGCCACGGCATCGAGAACTATTCGCGCCACCTTTCGGGCCGTCCCGCCGGCGAAGCACCAGACACGCTCCTGGATTATTTTCCGCACAAACCGGATTTTCTCACACTGATCGACGAGTCGCATATGACCGTGCCGCAGATCCAGGGCATGTTTAACGGCGATGCCGCACGCAAGAAGACACTCATCGAATTCGGATTCCGCTTGCCGTCGGCCGCCGATAATCGGCCGTTACGTTTCAATGAGTTTGAAAAGCGCATCGGACAGGTAATTTATACGTCCGCAACGCCGGGCATGTACGAAATAGAAAAAGCGGGACAGGCCTGCCCCGAGCCGAGCCGAGGGGTCGTCGAACAGATCATCCGCCCGACAGGATTGGTCGATCCGAAAATAACGATCCGTCCGGCGCGCGGACAGGTGGATGACCTTATTCCGCGTATCGAAGAGCGGGTTCAAAAGCACGAGCGTGTTCTTGTGACGACACTTACGAAGCGGATGGCCGAGGATCTAAGCGCATACCTCGAAGAAAAAAAAGTGAAGGTGAATTATTTGCACAGCGACGTAAAAACGCTTGACCGTATCAAAATCTTGACCGATCTGCGAAGAGGAAAAATTGAAGTGCTCGTCGGCGTGAATCTCTTGCGCGAAGGTCTTGACCTGCCCGAGGTTTCGCTCGTCGCGATCCTCGACGCAGACAAAGAAGGATTTCTCCGTAGCGAGGTTTCGCTCATTCAAACCATCGGCCGGGCGGCGCGCAATTCGGAAGGAGAAGTCCTCATGTACGCCGATAACATAACCGGTTCTATAGAGCGAGCCATCAAGGAGACCGATCGCCGCCGCAAGATCCAGGTTGCCTATAATAAGGAGCACGGCATTACCCCGACGACGATTGTAAAAGCGATCACGGATATTTTGCCCGAAGTGGATATCGATAAGATTCTGAAGCTCGAAACCAAGCCCGTACCCAAATCAAAAACGGCGCTCAAGGCGCTCATTGCCGAGAAAGAACGCGAGATGAAAGATGCTTCCAAACGCCTCGACTTCGAGCTCGCCGCAATTCTCAGGGACGAGATCAAGGAACTGACGAAAAAACTGGGCAAATGATACCCAGTTTTTTTGGTCATCCTGAGCTTTGCGAAGGATCTTTTCTATCATTCCGGCGACTCGTGATGACTCGTCTTGAGCAGGGTCGAAGGAGCGTGGTCAAACCAAAGCCAGAATCCAAGTTCAGAAGATTAAAAAATCATTAACTGAAATTTGACTTTGCTTTGAAGTGACGTACTATGAGTTGCGAAGCGGCATCCTGCCACGATAGGATGAACAATCTCTGGATTAGCATGAAAATAGGCCCCAAACGGGCTATTTTCATTTTAGAAACATTTAATCATTAATTTGTTATGTTGGCATGGCCCGCGATATGGGCCCTTCTTCCAACGGTAGGATGCCGCTTTTGCTAATCCGGCGATGCGGGTTCAAGTCCCGTAGGGTCCACCAAACGAAACATTGTCGGAATTAAGAAAATGGAGCGATTTTGCGGGAGCCAAAATCGCGCTATCATTTTTTTCAAAACCCTTTCCGCCTACGGCGGAAGCCGTGAATTCCCAAAGCTCCCCCCAATTGCATGAAAGCGTTTTGTCTTTGAGAACAGGGTTCGAGCCGATTTTTTGGAAAAACTCTTTCCACGCGAAATAGTTTTCGCCTTTTTCCAAAATAACGGCTTCTCTCAAAGACAAAACGAAACTCCGCAAGGGTTCGACCCAATTTTTTCTCTGTTGCCCAAAATCTTTAAAACTCTCCTCAAACTTTGCTTTCTGACGAAGGAGAAGGTCTTTTCGTTGTAAATAAATATCGCGTTCAATGTCGCCGTCGAGATAAATGGAAACAAGCTTGTCCAGCTTCTCCTTCGTTTCGGAAAGTTTGGTTTTAAGATTTTGGGCAACACTTCCTCTTTCGGAAATTGACTCTTTGTCCCACACATCAATTTGCTTTTCCATGTTCTCAATTTCTGAAAGAGGAAGCGACACTGATTGAAGCAGATTTTTTGCTTGCGAAATGAGTGCGGAAGAAGATAGATACGGCTGACGACAAACACCTTTCTTTTTGGTACAGCGATAGTAAGTATATTTAGTACCAAAACGATTTGTCGCATATTGAGCCGTAATCATACTTCCGCACTCACCACACCGAGCAAATTGGGCAAATGGAAAATGGTTTGGCACTTTTTGCACACGAGGACGAGATTTTTTCGCAAGCATTTTTTGGACTGCTTCAAACAGTGTCGGAGAAATAATTGGCGCAAAGCTTCCGTCGTAATATTCACCTTTGTGATATGTAAAGCCGAGATAGACACGATTGCTAAGCATACGAGCGACGGAAGCTTTGGCGGGTGGCGTTCCTTTGGTACTCACGCCGTGATCCGCCAAAAAGTCGGCGATGGTGCCGAGGGTGTGCGTCCCTTTGGCGTATTCTTCAAACGCTTTCACCACGATACGCGATTTAGTCGGATGAGGTTCAATATTCCTCGTTTTCGGATTATTCACATAGCCAAAGGGAGCGCGCACCAACCACTCGCCTCGACGGACTTTTTGGCGGATACCACGATTAATATTCTCAACGAGATTATCAGAATAATATTTACTCTGTCCGAACGCCACCTGCAACATGAATTTGCCTTGCGGAGTTGGCTCAAACCAAAATGTCGGAAATCGCAAAGAAACTATTTTGGTCGTGTCTACTGCGTAAATGATGCGCCCGCCGTCCACACTATTGCGAGCAAGTCTATCGGGATGCCACGCGAGAATACCTACGCCGTCCATATTATCAATGCGGGCCA
>CAYUBE010000009.1:0-31143 GCA_964442965.1 uncultured Candidatus Saccharibacteria bacterium | reverse complement strand
ACCTGGTGAACCTGAACCTGCCCACCCTGTCGGCAGTCAATATTGCGGCGCCAACGCAAAATACAACAGGGGGCGATACGAATACCGGGGGAGCGAGTGGTAGTTGGTAATGTCATAACGACTTTACTTTAAAGACTAAAACGAGTCCATGAAATCAAAATTTCTTTTGTACATTTTAATAGCTCTGGCGATCGTCGCCGTTGCGGCCTTCATCGTCTACCAACTCGTCTACCGCGGAAACAACAGCAGTAGCACCGGAGAAACGGGCCAGACCGGATCCCTTCCTAACGCAGTAACGCAACAATTTCCATCCAGCAGCCAAACCTCAACGGTTACTGCGTTCAATGCCAACGGGGCGAATGCCTCTTCTTCGCAGTTCGGCATCGTCTCGAACGATCCTACGCTCGATTACTTCGTTAACGCGGCAAATACCGTGGCGCTCATAAAGCCCGACGGGACCGTTGAGTCGATCAGTAATAATAAAACGAGTATCCTGAGCAGTTCGATCATAAGCAACATCATCAATGCCTCATTTTCTTACGACGGGAAAAAGGCCCTGGTAACGTACCGCGTCGGCACTACGACCCAAACCAGCGTATTTGATCTCGCCACCCAAGCATGGAGCCATCTTCCAAACGGCATGCAAAGCCCCGTGTGGTCGCCAACGAATTATCAGGTTGCATATCTTGTTTCAAAAAACACCGGATCAGAAACCTTGGCCACCATCGATGCGGGAACGGTAAACGCAAAGCCCGCAACAGTGACAACGCTTGCGATGGAAGATATGTCTCTCCAGTGGCCAAATAAAAATATCATTATCATCTCTGACCGGCCGAGCGCTTACACAACTGGCTCTATTTGGTTGTTTAATATCTCCTCTCAAACGCTTTCATCAATCACGTATGAAGCCCTCGGAGCAGAAAGCTCGTGGAACGCTTCAGGTTCCGCACTGACTTTTTCTGCGGGAGGTAACAATGCGGGAGGCCAGATTTCATACCGATACGCAACAGGGACCCAGCAAGCACTTTCTTTTGCGACGCTTCCCTTGAAATGTACTTTCGGGCCTGACCCAACAGCTTCAGGAACAGCAAATCCGTTTGCTTTTATTTATTGCGCCGTGCCAGAGGACCAAAACACGTTTTCCATCGCCCGCCTTCCGGACGAATACGATCAGAAAATATATTTCACCGCTGATGATTTCTACAGCATCGATACCAACACAGGTTCGCTTAAGAAGCTCTTTTCATCCTCGGCCGTTAACCAAAACCTCGATGCCGCGCACATGAAGGTGTTCAACAATATTCTTTTCTTCATTAACCGCTACGACCAAAAAGTCTACGCCCTGGCGCTCTAAAGACGAACTCTGAACGATAAACTGCGGGGTTTGACTTCGATAAAAATCGCCGAGCTATTCGGCGGTTTTCTTGTTCGTATCAATCGGCTTAATAGTCACGTACCGTTCCTTCCCCGCTCCCACGCTCTCCGTGGTCACGTCCGGATGGATGGCAAGTTCGACGTGCACTAACCGCCGCTCATAGGAATTCATAGCTGGCAGAGAAACCTGCTCCTTGGTGGCGGACACTCTCTTCGCTGCGGCACGGGCGAGTTCGGCGATAATATTTTCTCGGTCGCGGCGATAGTTATTGACGTCCAAAAAAAACGTCTTCGCCTGATTTTTTTTGGCGACCATCTGAATAATATGGTTCATGGAATCAACAATTGCCGCGAGATTTTCTCTTACGAAAGCGTTGTCTTCGTAAATAAAAAGCGACCCCCGACCCTCTTCGGGATCGATCTCAAGGTGGTAGTCGCGAAAACCCATCTGGTCAACGATGCTTTTAACAAACGATTCCCATATATCCATACTTGGCACTATTCCAGATTTTTAGCAAAAAATCAAGCAGAGGCACATCTCCGCGTGAAAAATGAAACTCTTAAAAACGCTATGCCCCGTATTTCTCGCGCAGGTGTTTGTTGACGATAAGCTGCTGGACAATGGAAAAGATGGAGGACACGAGCCAATATAATCCCACGCCGGCGGGAAGGTTATAAAAGATGACGATCGTGATAATCGGTCCGATGAACGCCATCTGCCGCGCCATTCGTTCCGCCGGAGACGGCGTCCCGCCGTCGGGAGAACGATAAATTGCGAGTCGCGACTGGAAGTACTGCGAGATCGCGGCAAGAAGAACCAGGATGATGCTTCTCTGTTTTAGATTCAAAATTCCAAAAAAAAGAGCGTTGATCGTATTCGGTGCAGGAACAAAGGAATAAAGTCCGCTTCCGATGCCTCCTGCTCCAAGTCCCGAGAGAATAATGCGATAAAGCGAGATGAGGATCGGGAGCTGTATCACAAGAAGGATGATGCTCAGGAACGGATTTACGCCGTGTTCTTTATAAAGTTCCATAAGCGCCTCGGTCTGTTTTTTCTTGTCGTCCTTATGAAGCTCCTGAAGTTTCTTGATCTTCGGCTGAAGCCTCTGGAGCGTCATCTGGTGCTTCGCGCTTTTATGAAATAAGGGGTAGAGAATGAGGCGTATCAAAAGCGTGACCAGGATGATGGCGATACCGAAGTCATGGCCCGCGACGGTCTCGTAAAAATAAACGAGCACATTAAGAATGGGCCGGTAGAATATCGCCTGATAGAGATAGATCATAGATTTGAGATAAGAAACATCATGGTATCGCCAAGTGTTTTTCGAAAAGCGCCCCTCTGAGATGATGCGACGGGACGCCTTAAAATAACAAAAATATCAAATCCGCAGGGCGCTATTTTAAGAAAAACAGACTTCGCCTGGCGCCGCCAAAAATTTCTCTGGACGGCGTTTTTTATAGAAGAGGCGCTGACGATCATCCCGAAGCGGCCCTCCTTACGAAAATTTCTCTTTGCCTTTATTGAAAAATAAGGCGTCGTCATCTCCCGATAGCCGCGCGCGCGAAACTCTTCATAAGGGAGGCGCGATGTTCGGGAAACCATAAGCAGAAAACTAAACCGTCAGTTTTTTACGGCCTTTAGCCCTTCGCTTAGAAAGTACGCGGCGGCCGGTTGCTGTTGCCGCCCGCGCCAAAAAACCGTGGGTTCGGCTCCTCTTTTTCTTTTTAGGATTATACGTACGCGACATACTGCGAATGGTACCACCTTCTTTTTAAAAAAGCCAGAACTTGCCCGCGATTTCTTTTGGCGATCGCGAGCCATGATTTCCACAGGCTATGCACAGGTTATAGGGAATCCGATGTTTTGACTTCAAAAAAATAAGAGACCATAATGGAACTATAAAAAATATCCCCACTATGGAACTCGACCAACTTTGGCAATCAACACTCGGGGAAATGGAGGTTCAACTCTCGCGCGCAAACTTCACCATGTGGATGAAGAACAGCAGCCTGATCGACAAAAAGGACGGCGTCTTTTACGTCGCGCTCCCGAACAACTTCGCGAAAGAATGGGTCGAGGGGAAATATCAGAAGAATATTTTAAGTATTCTCCGCGCCCGGGACGAATCTATAAGAAAAGTGGAGTTTGTCGTGGGAGGAGAAGCGATGTTCAGTAAAAAACAAACCCTTATTCCCTCCGAGACCGAAATGGGGATGGAACTCGAATTCAAGAATGATCCCGAAACAAACCTTAATCCTCGCTACACACTCAGTTCGTTTGTGGTCGGGCCGTCGAACGAACTTGCCGTCGCTGCAGCAAGCGCCATCACTGAAAAAATAGGAAAGTATAATCCCTTATTCATCTATGGCGGCGTCGGCCTTGGAAAAACTCACCTCATTGAGGCGATCGGCAACGAAATCGTTGCAAAATACAAAAAAAAGATCAGGCCGAAATACGTTCCTTCGGAACAGTTTACGCGTGACATCGTCTGGGGCCTGCGCAATGACCGCATCGAAAGCATGAAGAAAAAATATCGGGATGTCGACGTACTCATCGTCGACGATATCCAGTTCATCGGCGGCAAGGAAAAAACCGAGGAGGAATTTTTCCACACCTTCAACGCATTGTACGAAAATAACAAGCAAATCATCATTTCGTCCGACCGCCCGCCGCGCGCGATTCCCATACTTGAAGAACGTCTCCGGTCACGGTTTGAGGGTGGTTTCGTCGCAGACATTGCTTACCCCGAATACGAAATGCGGGTTGCCATTATTCATAGTAAATTACAGGAGTCAAGGCGACAGCTAAGTGACGTTATCATCGATCTCGTTGCGCGGCGCGTGAAGCGGAATATCCGCGAGCTCGAAGGAGTCCTAAAAAAGCTCACTTTTTATGAAGAGCAAAAGGGTATTGCGGTCACGGTAAAAACCGCGGAAGGAATCATTGAAAAGGCGGTTCAGAATCTTTCGAAACACGTTGATGAGTTGGTTATTCTAAAAACGGTTGCTGAGTTTTATAACGTCTCCATAGAAACCATGACGAGTCCCAATCGAAGAAAAGAAATTGTCGAGCCGCGGCAGGTTGCGATGTATCTCCTCCGTGAAATATCCGACTTATCCTATCCCTATATTGGGGAAAAACTGGGGAGGGACCACACCACAGCCATCCATGCCTATGAAAAAATAAATAAAGAAATCAACAGGAATCCAGCACTCAACCAGAAGATATTAACTATCCGCGACATGATATTCAAGAGTTAATACACAACACATTTTCTTTTATAGCGCGGCGTAATAAGGATTTTTTATAATTATCCACACATCACACTCCTTAATAAAACTAATAACAATAAATTTAATCTTATATATTATTTATTATGAAATTTGTTTCTATCCGTTCAAATATAAAAGACTCTATTGGTGCCGTCCAGCGCGCAGCGGGCGAGAACATAAACCTACCTATTTTAAAAAATATTATCATTACTGCTGGAGACGGGGGGATTTCTATTGCCGCAACAAATCTTGAGTTTGCTATTACTGCTGCTGTGTCGGGGAAAATTATTGAGAGCGGCAGGGTTACTGTCCCTGCTAGTCTCGTGGCGAATTTAGTTGGAAGCCTCCAGAGTGACCGGCTTAATTTTGAAAGCCGCGGCGACAATCTTGAAATAAAAACAGACAATTATAATGCAACACTTCAAGGGCTGCCGGCGGATGATTTTCCGATCACTCCGAAGATTGCGGACCGCGGACACTATATCGAAATCAAGGGCGCTTTTCTGAGGGAAGCGATACAACAGGCGTCTATTGCTTCGCAATTTTCCGATATCCGCCCGGAGCTAAATAGTGTCTTTTTTGATTTCTCCCTTGAGGTTTTAAAACTCGTTTCGACTGATGGTTTTCGCCTTGCCGAAAAAACCATTGCCGCAAATATTTTTACCGCGAAGGTTCCTGATCCTTTCCATATTCTTATCCCTCTACGAACCACACAGGAACTTCTCCGTATTATAACCGGCGAAGATACGGTGCGGATTTATCGCGATGCCAATCAGGTTCTTTTCAAGACCGAAAATATTGAACTCATATCGAGGCTTAGTGAGGGGAACTTTCCTGATTATGCCGCGATCATTCCGTCTGACTTTGTGACGGAAATCACGGTAAACCGCGAAGAATTTTCAAACGCCGTCAAGCTCGCGGCTGTCTTCGGGCAAAAAAACAACGAATTAAAAATGGTGGTGCATCCGAATAAAAAAGCCATCGAGGTTGCTTCCGCCGACCAGGCGTTTGGTGAAAACAGCTATCTTCTTCCGGCAAAGATAAAGGGCGCCGCCGGCGAAGCGCTTTTCAATGTCCGTTATCTTTCCGATGCGGTGCGAAGCATTATCGGTGAAGATATTTTTATAGGGCTCCAGGAAGAAACCAATCCAGCACTTATTAAATCTCCTCTGGATGGATCTTATCTCTATGTCCTTAAACCCATTTCGAAGGCATAGAACCGGTCCGGTTGATTGTGTTGAATAGGCGATTTTGCTATAATAATCAAGAACTTCGTGGTTCAAAGGTCGGACAAAAATAACTTTTACTATCATGAATAAACGTGGATTGATTGAGGCCGTCATGAAGGCGGCGGGCATTGAGACGAAAGCTGCGACAGAGCGTGCGGTTGATGCGGTTTTTGACACAATTGTTAAGACCATGGGACACGGCGAAGAAGTTGCCATTGCAGGATTCGGCACATTCCGTGTTGCGAAGCGCGCGGCTCGCGAGGGACGCAACCCGAAGACCGGCGAAAAGATTCAGATCAAGGCTTCTATAAAACCGAAATTCCGAGCCGGCAAGCTTCTCAAAGAAGCAGTGCTATAGAATTAATAGAAAAGCTTTTCTATAAAAAAACACCTTCGTGAGGAGGGTGTTTTTTATAGATTATATTTTAAGATATGTTCTAGATTTAATGAGGGAGAAGAGATTGGATGAGAGTGCTGACGTCGAAGAAGTGCTGATAGGTTGAGGAAAGCGCATCCAGGGACTGCTGTATAAACAAAAGTGTCTGGTCTGGAGGAAGCGACTGGGCGAAGGCGTTTTTTGCGGAAGTATTTTCATCTTCTGCGGACCTTAAAGAGACCGCGGCATCCTCAAAATCATTTTGGACATCTGGGCTTTCAGAAAAGAGCGGCGAAGTTATAAGGTTTTTGACCTGAGCCAACCGGCTTTCAGCTGTCGTGAAAAGCGTTTGGTTTTCAGACCAGGTTATAAAATTTAAAACATTTACCGCGAGCGGCGTATAGTTATTCTCCCTCCACGCCAGTACCTCTTTTGCAATCGATTCCGTGCCGCTGATTCCAGCTCCATTAACTTTTTGAAGTTCGAGTTCATAATAGGCAGTGGCATCATTCAGCCGGTCGGACCATTGGTTTCTCAGGCCCTCCAGGCCTGGGTCAACGGATGCGGCATCGAGGTTTGCTTTTGCCTGTATCGCGTCTGCTTCGGCGCACTGGATTGTTTTTGAGAGCAAGCTTTTCCGGATGGAGAGTTCTTGTTGAAGTTCGTCGAGATAGCTTAGGGAGGTATTATTCTGTATCGCTTGAATTGTTGCAAGGTCGTCCTCGGTGATCCCGCAAGTGGTACTGACGGCTGTAGCCGAAGCCTGAGTTTCATCAGTTGTTGTTGCGTCCGCGTGGACGTTCAGCACCCACATGGGCATCATTAGTCCAATGGAGAGTGCAATGAGAAATTTCTTTTTCATGATATCTTGATTTTACCACATTTTTGATATTTTCTAATAAAAAAGAGCCCCCGCCGAGGGGCAAAAACGCGGCCGGAGACACAGCTTTTATTGGGATAGTCCCTGTAATATCTCATCGACCGACATGGTTGATGTCGGGGTTGAGCTTGCGGCGCCAATAGCCATCGATGAGGAAGCGCTTTTTATGGTTACAAATTGATTTAATTTTTTTGATCCGATGGCTACCGGCTCGGTGCTTGCGATTTCGGTATAGTCCACATTCAGGAGACTGATCTGCGTATCAATTGCCTGGGCTTCCGCGCGCAGGGCCGCTGGATCGATGCTTGAGAATTGGGGAGCGAGATCGGTTGCCGAGAGTCCGCCGGCGATAATGAAAATGAGGGCGCCTGCCATAACGAGCGACCCGGCGACGGCGAGCGATCGCGCAAAAAAACGGCGCGGCGAAAGCCGTTCATTGAGTGTACAGGCCAAAATCGCCCGGCGCGAATTTTCGCTGAAATCCGAATCCGGTTGGATTTTTTTAAATTCTTTTAATGTTTCAAGAAGATTCATGGATTTTTCTCTTGAGCTCCTCGATGGCGCGGTGTTGTATTAGCTTCACGGCACCCTCGGTCTTATGCATAGCGTCCGCAGTCTCCCGAATGGAGAGATCCTCAATAAAGCGGAAAATAACAACATCCTGATAGTCTGGTTTTAGGCGATGAATCGCCGACATAACCCGTTCCATGTCCATTTGCAGGGACATATCGGGCTGATCAGTTTGATGAAATATACCTTCGGCGTCGGCGGCTTCGAGCGGAGCATCGTCCTTCCGTGCACGATAGTAATCAATCACCTGATTGCGGGCGATCCGATAAAGCCAGCTGCTAAACGGATAGCCGCGATGGCGATAGGTCCGAATATTCTGCCACGCCTGAAGAAAAACTTGGTGGGCGATGTCCTCGGCCTCCTCACGACGGCTCACCTTAACGAGCACAAACCGATAGATCATCGGTTGATAGTGGTCATAGAGCTTGCCAAAAGCCGAGGAATCACCCTCCTGGACGGCGTCTTGTATCAATTTTTCCTCACCGTCTATCATGGAAAACGTAAAAATAGAGTTTTAGTTACGAGCCCTTGTTTGTCTTGCGGGTTTTTGCATCAAAAACGCCCCAACGGGCTTACCGTCAGTATACTCCTTTTGATGTTAAAATAGAATAATAAGCAGGTTTTGGTTATGAAAAAATCTTTGGAAATCATCGGGATCGTCACGGCGGCAACGATAGGCTCTGGCATTTTTGCGTTGCCGTACGTCATCCAGGAGTCCGGATGGCTATTGTCTCTCGGTTATTTTATCGCCCTCGTTGCGATGGTGTCTTTGGCGCACATTCTTTACCTAAGGACGCTTGAAGCGGTTTATGAAAAAGAGCGCCTTCTTGGCCTTACCCGAAACTATTTCGGGGATACGGGTTTTTGGATCGGTTTTTTTGCTATTGTGATTGGGCTCCTTCTCAGCTTTGTGGGCTATCTCATCTTAGGAGAACAGTTTCTCCATATTATATTTCCCGGATTGCCGTTCGCGTTTGCTTTGATCATTTTTTGGTTTGCCGTTGCCGTTCTCGTTTTCAAGAGCGAAGGGCGCGTAGCAACCCTTGAAATGATCGGTGTAGGACTCATTTTTTGCGCCATCTTTTTTATTTTTATTTCCGGACATCCATTCCGTGCGTTCGCGGTTATGCCTCTTTGGAATGTAAAAAATATTTTCATTCCCTTCGGCGCGATACTGTTTTCGCTCGCGGGATGGACGAGCGTCGAACAGGTCTACGAAATAAGAAAAGGAAGCAATAAGAAACAAAATACGCTTCCTCTTTTTATCATCGGCACGACCCTCGCCGCCACGCTCTACGGGCTCTTTGCCTTGGGAATATTAGGTTCGGTGCCGCAGGTTACGACGAACACCATTTCAAGCATTGGCAGCTGGCCTATCTGGAAAAAAGACATTCTCGCCGCTATCGGACTTCTTGCTATAGGAATTGTTTCAATCCCCATCTCCCGCGAAATCCGCGGAGCGCTCGAAAAAGATCTTAAATGGAACAGCCTCATCTCCCGGGCCATTATCGTTCTCCTTCCGCTTGCCGTGGTACTGCTCGGATTTACCGATTTTTTAGTCATCGTCAGTCTCGCGGGCGGAATATTTTTAAGCACGCAATACATCCTCATCATCTCGGTCGGCCGCCGGGCGCTCCAGCTTTCCGCGCGCGAGAAAATACTGCTTGATGTGCTCACGGTGATTTTTCTTTGCGCCGTGATTTACGAAATCGCAACGTTTATAGTACACTGAGAAAGAATTTTCAATTTATCAATTTACAATTTTCAAAATCCTATTCATTGAAAATTGAGCGTTGTAAATTGAAAATTTTTAATTCTGCCCTCGTCGTTCAACGGATAGGACGCCTCCCTCCGAAGGAGGCGATCGAGGTTCAATTCCTCGCGAGGGCACCAGATGACTATTTCGTCATAAAACACTGGAAAGTCTGAAAAATTAATAAATACGGTCTTGATTGAACGAAAGAGGGGTCTCAACAGGCTCCTCTTTCGTTACCACCAGATAGGATTTGGATTCCAAGCTATTGAACCATTACGAGGTATTGACATATCTATTATATGGGTGTATAATACACCCAGAACGTTCAGAACTGAATATCGGAAATTTCTCCTTGAGAGATTAGTTATTTTCATCCAGATCGAAACACGGGTTATGATTTGAGTGAAAATAACTAATTTTTAATTAATTTAAAGGAGATAGGAAGATGAAAAAGACAGTTTATAACCGGCTAGTAGTCGTAGAATTTATATTATTTTTTGTGTTCGTCCTATTAGGACTATACCTAATAGGGTTTTGTTATACTCGGATGACGGTAGGGGCGGAGGTTGTAGTCGTGCTGGCTATAATTGGCTCCGTAGTAGCCGATGTGAAGGTTTGGTTAGAGGTTAGAGAGAGGAGGGTAAAATTTAATGAGTTTAAATTTTACTTTGACGATATAGATCCTACCTTGCCTTACCAGGGAATGGGATTAGATAATATTAAAGCGTTACTCCTCGAAGCGAAGGATGTAGTGGATAGTAACCCCGGCAATAAGCTTGTCATAAAAATATTTAAAATCATGGAGGGACTCTGTGAATATTGGGGGTTCAACACTGACCTTGGACGGAATATATAGTTTCGGATTATATAAGGCACTCTCTTTAATGAAAGTGCCTTTTTATATTTTACTCGTGGTTATTTTCTATTTTTTCGAACCTCGTTGACGTGCGGTGCACTTTACCAGCGACTAAGAAAGGAATGTCCTAAACCGTCACCAGTCTAGGTGACTTTTTCCCTCTTTCCTGTTAAATCATCCTTGCCGTAAACTAAGGCCAAGGAGAGTCACGCAGCTCTATTCTCTTCATTTTCTCTGCGGTATTCTCTTATAGCCTCATTCCATTCATTCAGGGCATTTTCGATGAGGTTCCAGCTGATTAACGTACGGTGCACCAGGTGAGTATGTACTCACCCTCAGGGGGTGATTCTATTAAAAAAAGGAAAGTAAGTAAAAAGCCCCGATCTTAGAGTTGATGGTTCTTGCCACTTCGTTCATAGAGGAAAGAAAGAAGAATAAAGCCAAAAAAAAAGGTATCAATGGGCTAAGGGGCTATCAAAATCATTTAACTGCTACATGCAAGAAAACCTAACAAAACGCGCCCAAGAGATTATTGAGAAAATAATCTATATCACGATTGCGAGTGTTACCCCGGAAGGTAAACCATGGAACAGCCCGGTGTATTCTGCCTACGACAAAGACAATTATACTTTCTATTGGGTATCGCCCCGCGAGACACAACATAGCAAGAACATTTCTGAAAATCCAAACGTGTTTCTCGTGATTTACGATTCAACCGTACCCGAAAGTACTGGCGAAGGAGTATATATTCAAGGACACGCTTCCGTAGTTACTGATCCTAAAGAGATGACACGAGCCATTTACCTTCTCTATACCAGAAAGAAGAAATCACTCAGAGATGTGAGTCGATTTCTCGATCTCCGACCCCGCCGAATCTATAAGGTAGTACCTGAAAAAGTATGGCTTAACAGCACCGAGAGGATTGATGATGAGGGTATCGATATGAGGATTGAAGTAGAGCTCCAATAAGAAGCTTGAGTCTTTGGCTTATTGACATTTTTACTGGATATCCTCTATACTTTCAGAGTATCACCACGAAAAGGCTCCCTGAAGGTTCCGTCCTTCCGGGGCCCTTTTCTTTTTTAGGGCAGATACTCGAGTTTTTTTCGCAAGGAACTGATAAACGAAATGTATTTCAGATGCTCATCATTTACCTTTTTAAGCAAGGCTGAGTATCTCCGTTCGTCAGGAATGAGTAATTGAGCTAATTTGTTTTTTGATTTCAGATAATCCACGAGGGAGTAATAATCGCCGTCGCCACTCACGATAACTGCCTTGTCATAATTCGGATATTCGATCATGGCTCGGAGTACCAGATCAGCATCGCAGTTACCTTTGGTCGTGCCATCCTTCAGGGTTAAGACGGGTTTGAATACGAGAATATAATCCTGTTGTTGGAACTTGGTATACATTGCCTGATTCTGCGGTATATAGCCGATACACATATACGCTTTTTGAATGTCATATTTCTCTCTGAGAAATCTCCTGAATTTTCCATTATCAAGACGCCAACCAAGCGTATGCATCGCCTGGTACAGATTATTGCTGTCGATGAATGCGGCGTTGTTTGCCATAGATATATCGAAATTATCCGGCAAAACCACACTTTTATCAATTGTCACTGAAGATTGCAGTTTTCCCCAACTGTACGCCCACCTATGGGTCGGGTAATATAGAAAACTATGTTATCCATCGACGACGTACGGAAAATTCTTGGCAAGGAGGCGGAAGGTTTAAGCGACGAAGAACTTACCAGAATCAGAGATGAGTATCATATCCTTGCAGAGATAGTCTTGGATCAGTGGGAAATCGAGAAAAATAAGCCGTCATCGGAAGAAAAAGATACCGGAGAAACAATTACCTAGAAACACACTTTTTTATCCATTCCGTATACGTCACGCTGTGTTCTTATACGTATTCTCTCTGCGATATTCTCTAATAGCTTCATTCCATTCGTTCAGGGTATTTTCAATGAGGTTCCAGCTGATTAACGTACGGTGCACCGAAAATGAAAACGCGCGACAGATCGTGCGTTTTCATTTGAGGTGCCAAACGAGGAATACGTTAGTATTCCTCGCGAGGGCACTAGGTGAGCATGTACTCGATTAACGTACGGTGCACTGAAATAAGAATTTTATGCAAAGGTGAGAGGAAATTACGGAGATCTGGAAAGTAAAATTTTCGAGGCCAGGCTTTTAAAAATCCAACAGATGAACTATACCAACCATAGATAATTCGAGGAGATTATTATGGATGAGAATAGTTTGATCTGCTTAATGTCTCGCTTCCGCGAGATGGGATACGACGTAAAAGGGGCAGTCCATCGTTCTGAAGTTCCTGAAAAAAACATCTCTGAGAAAAATATTATTTATGTCGACGGGCACCATCCGGAGCTGAGAGCATATGGTTACATCCGTCTTACCGAAGGTATATGGCAAAACCTAGAGACGGAAATCACTATTTTCCCACCGCTCTTTCCGCCTCTCCCTCCGGAAGTATTTTTGGGATAATATCCGCTTCAGCACGATGCTGAAGCGGCTTTCTTTGTTTGAGCAAAAAGCTCTATATTGGGCTAAGATATAACAAACATGGCACTACTTCAAAAGATTTATCTCGATTATGCTGCGACGACGCCAGTCGATCCGGCGGTTTTGCGTGCGATGCGGCCATACTTTTCGGAAAAGTTCGGGAATGCGGGATCCCTCCATTCGTTTGGTCAGGAAGCGATGGCGGCGCTCGATAAATCGCGGGAAATTGTTGCGGCATCGATCGGCGCGGATTTCAGAGAAATTATTTTTACCGGGTCCGCGACGGAGGCAAACAATCTTGTCTTGCGGGGAGTAGTGGCCCGATCGCTGATCGCTAATCGCCGATTGTCCACCCCTCGCATCATCGTTTCTTCTATTGAACACGAGTCAGTTCTTGAGACGGCGCGAGATTTAGAAAAAGAGGGAATTGACGTTGTTTATCTTCTGGTCGATAAAACCGGCCTGATTGATTTAAAAAAATTAGAGGCGAGCCTGGACGAAAATACGGTTTTGGTTTCCGTTATGTATGCGAACAACGAGATCGGGACCATCCAGCAAGTCGCGGCGATAGCGAAAATCATAAGTGATTTTCGCTCGCAGTCCGGCGCTATGCCGCTTTTTCATACCGATGCTTCGCAGGCGTTCCAGTTTCTCGATTGTTCCGTTGCTGATCTCGGCGTCGATCTCATGACATTTTCGTCACATAAGATCTATGGGCCGAAAGGTGCCGGAGCGTTATATTTGAAAGATTCAGGATTCAGAATTCAGAATTCAGGAGGAAATAAACAGAAAACGCCCTTAAATCATGAATCATTATTCATAAATCACGGATTTTTAGGCCCGCTTCTGACTGGCGGCGGCCAGGAATTTGGTCTCCGTTCGGGCACGGAAAATATTCCCGCAATCGTCGGTTTTGCGAAGGCCGTGGAACTACTTGTTAATTTAAACAAGTTAACAAGTAAGGACATTGCAAATCTTCGCAATGAGCTATGGTGTGGAATTAAAAAAATATGTCCCAAAGCCGAAATCAACGGCGTTTCTCCGGCCGAAGCGCCAAGCGCCAAGCGTTTAGCGCCCCTCCCAAACATTTTGAACGTCTATTTTCCCGGCCGCGAGGCGCAGGACCTTCTTACGAAATTTGATCTTCATGGCCTTGCGGTTTCATCTGGTTCGGCGTGCCGCGCGCGGGCATCTCTTTCGTCGTACGTTATTGAAGCGATGGGATATCCGAAAGAGCGGTCGCGGTCGAGTGTCCGATTTAGTTTGGGCCGGCCGACGACAAAAGAAGAAATCACTCAAACCTTGCGAATCATGAAAGGAATCATTATCGGAAATCGAGGAAAGCGTAGATGAGTTGGATTTTTGATCCGATTTCTGTTACACTTTCGGCATTATGGCTATTTCTCTCCGCGCAGAAGACATTTTTCATGTCGGAAATTTCCCCGTCACCAACTCGGTACTTCTCGCGCTCGTCGCCTTCGTTGTGTTGGTTGTTTTTGCAATAATATTGCGGCACGGGCTTAAAATGGTTCCCGGGAGGATTCAGAATATTGTTGAAGTCATTGTGGATGGCGCACTCGGCCTCATGGATTCGGTTTTGGGCGATCGCCGCAAATCGGAGCAATACCTCCCCGTAGTTCTTACGGTTTTTCTCTTTGTCCTGTGCTCGAATTGGCTCGGACTTTTGCCGGGCGTGGGGTCGCTTACGATGCAAACGGCCAGTGGCACGGTGCCGCTTCTGAGATCGCCTGCGGCTGACCTGAACTTCACGCTTGCTCTTGCTTTGATTGCGGTTACGTTCGCGAACGCTCTCGGCGTTGCGGCTGTGGGCCTCAAGGGTCGCCTCAAAACATTTTTTAATTTTTCAAATCCCATCGCTTTTTTCGTGGGAATCCTTGAACTTATCTCAGAATTTGCTAAAATCATCTCGTTCTCATTCCGTCTCTTTGGAAATGTCTTTGCGGGGGAGGTTCTCCTGACCATCATGGCGTTCCTCTTGCCGTACCTGGCGCCGCTCCCGTTTATGTTCCTCGAGATATTCGTCGGTTTTATTCAGGCGTTTATTTTTGGAATGCTGACGCTCGTGTTCATCTCGATGGCAATCTCGGAAGAGCACGGGGAACAAGCGGAACCAGAAAAAGCCGCCATATAAAATATCGAACTCTGAAACAGAAAGGTCGCCCTATGTAATTTCTTAATTTATACCCATTATGGATGTTAACAGCATAAAAATCCTCGGTACGGCCATTGCGATCGGTATGGGAACCATCGTTCCCGCGCTTGCGATTGGCATGATCGGCTCGAAATCGGTCGATGCGATCGGCAGAAATCCCGAAGCGGCTTCGAAGGTGCAGACTATGGCCATCTTGGCAATTGCCTTTGCGGAAGCCATCGCCATCTACGCGCTCGTCGTTGCACTCATCATCAAGTTCGTCTAATGAGAACGTTCTAATGTTGTAGTGTTGTAAGTTGCCCGAATGAAAATTATCACTCCAACGATTTCAACATTAGAACGCTAGAACAACGGTAATTTTATGTCTCAACTTTTTTCCCAACTCGGCATTGATTGGCATCTGCTCTTGAGCCAGGCGGTGAATTTTTTGCTGCTGCTCGTCATTCTTCGCCTCGTCGTTTATAAGCCGCTTTTGGAACTTCTCCGTAAAAGGAGAGAGAAAATAGAAGGAGGGCTTATGAAGGCCGAGGAGGCAGATAAGAGACTGCAGGAGGTCGATCAGATCGGCAAGGAAAAAATAAAGGAGGCGGAGAATGTAGCACTTCAAATTTTGAAGAAGACTGAAGGCGACGCGAAGGAGCTTGAAATAAAGCTTATTGCCGAGGCAAAAAAGAAAGAAGCGGCGGAGCTGAAAAATGCCGAATCTGCTTTGCGGGCGCAGGAAGAGGCTTCGCGGCGGGTGATGGAAAAAGAAGCGGCTGCGCTTGTCCGTGCGGCACTCGTGAAGACCATCGAGCTTTCGCCGAGCGCGATCGACGATGCCTTGATCACGCGCGCGGTTCGGGAGGCACAACAATAATAATGAAGTACTTGATTCAGGATTATGCAAAAGCGCTCGCTGCGGTTGTCGTAGAGGCGAGATCGAGCGACGGAGCCATGATTCAAAGAAATTTCCGAAGCCTTTTGCAAAAAAATAGTGACGAAGCTCGCGGCGGGAAGATTCTTGAGGCAACCGCCAGGTTGCTTCGCGCGAAACAGGGCGGCAGAGAAGTTATTCTTGAATCAGCCCGGAAGCTTTCGGCGTCGCATCGGCAGGAGCTTGAAAAATTTTTGCGGCCAGACGACCAGGCGGTCGAGCGCGTGAACCCAAGTCTCGTCGCGGGCGTGCGCATCACGGTCGACGGAGAGTACGAATTCGACGGCTCGCTTCGGGGGAAAATGGATAAAATATTTGGGAATATATGACGAGGTAAGAGCTATGAGCTAGGAGGTAGGAAGTTTCTCGTTTCATACCTCTTGACTCATACCTCATACCTCAAAAAAACAATATGAGTTACGAAATTATCGAAAAGCTAAAACAGGAAATCGCCGGTTTTAAGGACGATCCGAAATGGGCGGAAGTCGGACGTGTGATCGAGGTCGGCGACGGTATCGTAAAGATCATCGGCCTGCGGAATGCGGTGAGCCAGGAGGTTTTGAAGATTGAGACGTCGAAGGGAGAACGGACCGCGCTGGCATTGAGCTTGGAAGAGGAATCGATCGGCGCTCTGGTCCTTGATGATTTTTTGGCGATCGAGGTTGGCGATACCGTGAAACGGACCAGCGATGTTCTCAGCATTCAGGTCGGAGAAGAGCTCATTGGCCGCGTGATCGATCCATTGGGCAATCCACAGGACGGTCTCGGCGACATTTTTCCTGCCCCGAGCGGCGTCGAGGGGAAAAAGGGAGAAAAAGTTCAGCGTAATCCACTCGAAGCACGCGCGCCGTCGGTCCTGGAACGCGAAGGCGTAAATACACCGCTTCATACAGGCATCAAGGCGATTGACGCCATCATTCCGATCGGCCGCGGTCAGCGCGAACTTATCATCGGTGATCGTCAGACCGGCAAGACTGCCGTGGCGCTCGATGCTATTTTAAACCAGCTACACGACAAAGGCCGCCGCCGCCCAGTTTGCATTTACGTAGCCATCGGGCAGAAAGAATCGAAGATCGTGAAAATCGCGGAGACCTTGAAAAAATATGACGCTCTGGAGTATACCGTGATCGTTTCTGCGTCGGCGTCGTCGCCGGCAGCCATGTGGTATTTGGCGCCTTATGCTGGTTGCGCGATCGGAGAATATTTCAGGGACAAGGGTCAGGATGCGTTGATCGTCTACGACGATCTTTCAAAACACGCGTGGGCTTATCGCCAGATATCGCTTCTGCTTCGGCGCCCGCCGGGCCGAGAAGCGTATCCGGGCGATATTTTCTATTTGCATTCCCGCTTGCTTGAGCGCGCCGCAAAACTTTCCAAGGAACTTGGCGGCGGATCACTCACGGCGCTGCCGATCGTCGAAACCCAGCTCGGTGACGTAACAGCCTACATTCCAACGAACATCATTTCGATCACCGACGGCCAAATCTTTTTAGAATCTGATCTTTTCAGCCAGGGCCAGCGGCCGGCACTAAACGTCGGTATTTCAGTTTCGCGCGTCGGCTCCGCGGCACAGACAAAAGCGATGAAAAAAGTTGCCGGCAAGCTCCGGCTTTCGCTCGCGCAATTCCGCGAGCTTCAGGCATTCGTCCAGTTCTCGACCGACGTCGACGAAGGAACGAAGAAAAAAATCCTTCAAGGGCAGAAGATTAACGAAATATTGAAGCAGGATGACCTCGTCCCGATGCCGTTCGAAGAACAGGTTTGCATTTTCTACGCGGTTCTTAATGGCTACTTCGAAAATGTTGCCGTGCCTGACATCAAGAGTACGGAAAAGAACATTATTGAACATCTCGAAAAGCTGCACGAAGAAGATATTCTGAAGCCCATTCGCGAGACGGGGCAGTTTGATGATGTTCTTGAGGCGAAACTGAAAGGGGCGCTCGAAAGGTTTTTGGAAAAATGACACGCGTTTAGCGTGTCATTCTTGCGTCCGCCCTTGCAGGAACGACAGGAAAAAATTCTAATCGCTAATAACTAATAACTAGCCCTAAGTCCATGGCATCCGCGCAAAATCTTAAACGGCGCATCAAGAGCGTCACGAATATCGGGACGATTACAAAAGCGATGGAACTGGTCGCGGCGACGAAAATGCGCCGTAGCCAGGAGCTCGCGCTGACGTCGCGCCCGTACGCCTATACCGCTTTGAAAATTCTCGGGATATTTGCGAACCTTAAAGACGTCGCGCTTCCTGAGTTGCTTCGTCCGCGCGAAGTGATGAGGACCACGTTTGTCGTGGTGACTTCGGATAAAGGGCTTGCGGGATCATTCAATAGCGCGGTTATTAAAAAGTTCGAAAGTTTTATGAGAGAGAAAGCGATCAATGTTTCCGATCCGCAGTATTCGTTCATTGCCATCGGGCAGAAGGCAAAAAGCTATCTCGAAAGAAAAAAAGCAAACGTCATCGCGTCATTTCATCACGTTGGGGACTTCACGACGCAGGAAGAGACGGATCCGATCGCGGAGTTTCTCATTTCGGGATACCTAAGGCACGATTTTGACAGCGCCATGGTGTTTTTCAGCACGTTCGTGACGGCGCTTCGGCAGGACGCCGTTGCGCGGGAATTTCTTCCCGTGACCTACGATGCCGTGAAAGAATCTATCGAGGACACCATTCCTCGAGCGGGACGATACTCCGATTATGCAAAGTCAGAATCATTTTTTGACGGGAAGGAGAGAGAGTATATCATTGAGCCGTCGCCCGCCGATGTGCTTGCTGAGCTTGCTCCCAAGCTTTTGAAAACGCGGGTCTACCACGCCATCCTGGAGGCAAACGCCTCGGAACATTCGGCGCGCCGCATGGCGATGAAGAATGCCTCCGAAAACGCCAACGACCTTTCGCAAAGGCTGAATCTCGAGTACAATAAGTCGCGTCAAGCCGCAATCACCAACCAAATCATCGAAGTGACATCGGGTTCGGCCGCATCGGGATAGCCGAACCCGATGTCATCCTGAGCGTAGCGAAGGATCTTTTCTAAAAATCTAAGAAAGGATTCCTCGCAGAGCTCGGAATGACACTAAAATATATTAAAACCATGGAAACAAACACAGGAAAAGTAACGCAGATCATCGGTCCGGTTATCGACGTCGATTTCGGTGAAAATTCGTCCCTGCCGCCGATCTACAATGCACTCACCGTGAAGCTTGGCGATCACGAAATCACCGTCGAGGTGGTGAAACATTTGGAACCCGGTAAAGTACGGGCTATCTCGCTTGCGCCAACCGACGGCCTGCAGCGCGGCGCCGAAGCGAAGGACACGGGAAAAATGATTGAGGTGCCGGTGGGTGAAGAGACGCTCGGCAACATTTTTGATGTGATGGGAAATCCACTCACGAAGCCCGAGAAGCCGTTCAAAAAATTTTCTCCGATCCATCGCGATTCACCGAAGTTTACGGAGTTGTCGACAACCACGGAAGTTTTTGAGACCGGCATCAAGGTCATTGATCTTATGTGCCCGTTTATTAAAGGCGGCAAGGTCGGACTTTTTGGCGGTGCGGGTGTCGGCAAGACGGTGTTGCTTCAGGAATTAATTCGTAACGTTGCCGAGGTCGGCGGCGGTTATTCGGTTTTCGCGGGTGTCGGCGAGCGGACGCGCGAAGGCAATGATCTTTTTAAAGAGATGACGGAATCCGGCGTCGTGAAGAAGACCGCGTTTGTGTTCGGCCAGATGAACGAAGTGCCGGGCGCCCGCGCCCGCGTCGCGCTTTCGGCCCTCACGATGGCGGAATATTTCCGCGACGAGGAAGGCCGCAATATTTTGCTTTTTATCGATAACATTTTCCGGTTTTCGCAGGCGGGCGCCGAGGTTTCGACGCTTCTCGGCCGCATGCCATCGGCGGTTGGTTATCAGCCGACCTTAGCATCGGAGATGGCGGAGTTGCAGGAACGTATCACGTCCACCAAGAAGGGAGCGATCACTTCGGTGCAGGCCATTTATGTTCCGGCGGATGACATCACTGATCCGGCGCCGGCAACGACCTTCAGCCACCTGGATTCGAAGATCGTTTTGAATCGCGCTCTCACTGAAATTGGTATTTACCCCGCCGTCGATCCGCTGGCTTCGAGCTCGAGCGCTTTGGACCCGAAGATCGTCGGCCGGGAACATTATGACGTTGCCCGCGAAGTGCAGAAAACACTCCAGCGTTACCAGGAGCTGCAGGACATCATCAATATTCTTGGCATCGAAGAACTTTCCGAAACGGACCGGCAAACCGTCGATCGCGCGCGAAAGATCCAGCGTTTCCTTTCCCAGCCGTTCTTCGTCGGAGAAGTATTCACCGGCCGTCCAGGAAAATATGTTTCACTGAAGGATACGGTGCGCAGCTTCCGGGAGATTCTCGAAGGCAAGCATGATGATAAGGGCGAGGATGATTTCTACATGAAAGGGAATATTGAGGAGGTTTAAAATCATTCCAATGTTGTAATGATGGAATGTCTTGCCGATCATTGCAACACTAGAACATAATCATGCACATCGGAGTCTATTCATTACAAAAAGTCCTGTATCAGGGTGAGGTGGAATCAATCAACTGCCAAACCGCGACGGGGGAAATTACCATACTTCATCACCACCGCCCGCTCATTTCGATTTTAAAAAAAGGCGTTCTTAAAATTATCGACCAAGAAAAAAAAGAGCACTATATTCCCGTTGCCTCAGGATTCCTCGAAGTTCGGTCAGGGGACGAAGCAAAATTTTTAGTCGAAGAAGACGCTACCTCGTAAGGTTATTGCTAAAAATGGCAAGAATTGATATAGTATCCAACGGTTCTTATTAATCAATTTTTCATTTTCAGAGGTTTTATGAAGAAAATAATTTCTTTCCGCTGCCCAAATGGACACTACATCGCCGATGCCTGCGTTGTCTGGTGCTTCGACGACCGATTCTCCGGTCTTCTCGCAAAATTCGCGAAGAAAAATTTCAAAAATTTTGATCTCGTGAAAGTCGCGGGAGGTGCCAAGGCGCTTACCGAAGCATCTTCACCCGACCAGGATTTTGTCTTGAGCGAGATTAAAAAGTCCGTCCGGCTTCATGGAACGAAGCGAATCGTGCTCATGTTGCATCGCGACTGCGGCGCATACGGCGGATCGAAAAGTTTTGCTGGTTCAGGCGCAGAACTTGAAGCGCAAACAGCGAATCTTGCGGCCGCGAAAGCCTTGATTCAAAAGGAAGCTCCGGGAATTCCAGTTGATGTATTCTTTGCGGAATTTGATGGGCTATATGAGGTTTGAGTTTGGGACCGGAAGAAATTCCGGCCCGTTTTTTACCATGAAAACATTTGCCGAAAAAGTACAACTTGTTGTTTCTCGAATTCCCTATGGCAAAACGTTAACCTACGCCGAAGTTGCGCGGCGCACGGGGAATCCCCGGGCGTATCGTGCGGTCGGAAATATTTTAAACAAGAATTACGATCCGAAAATTCCGTGCCACCGCGTCGTCCGTTCGGACGGAAAGCTCGGCGGCTATAATCGCGGGGCGAAGAAGAAAAGAGAAATTCTGCGCCGCGAGGGAGCGATAAAATAAACATCAGATTTTTATGGGAAAAATTGCGAAATTTGTCGCCATAGCTTTCGCGATAATCATCGTTGTTCTTTTAGCGATCCTTATTTTCGTTCCAGCAAAAAGATAGTTTTTTATTGTCGTGCCCGTGTCCATGTTGTCATCCCGGCGGAGGCCGGGATCCATCTCATACTGCTGTTTTTACAAAAGATGGATTCCCGCCTGCGCGGGAATGACAGGCAAAATTTAGAATAGTATTTCTTCTGTAAAAATGACAGGAACGTTAGGGCTGTGTATTATTTAGTCATGATCAATCCCAAAGATCTTCCGCGACTCAAAAAGCGCTGGCAAAAAATATCGCGCCTGCTCCGTAAACTTTTCCCCGATGCGCATATTGCGCTTACCTTTTCCAATAATTGGGAGCTTTTGGTTGCGGTCGAACTTTCGGCGCAATGCACCGATAAAAAAGTGAACGAGGTGACGCCGGCGCTTTTTAAAAAATATCCCAAACTGGACGATTACGTTCGGGCGAACCCGCGTGAATTCGAAAAAGACATCCGCCAGTGCGGTTTTTATCGGGCGAAAACAAAAAATATTCTTGCCGCCGCGAAAGTCGTGAAGGAAAAATTTCATGGCAAATTGCCGAAAACCATGGCAGAGATGGTTACTATCCCCGGCGTCGGGCGAAAATCTGCAAACGTCATTTTAGGGAATGCCTACGGCGTTGTCGAAGGAATTGCTGTCGATACCCACGTAAAACGCCTCTCGAAGGTGCTCGGTCTTTCAAATGAAAAGACACCTGAAAAAATAGAACAGGATCTGATGCAGATTATTCCTAAAAAAGATTGGTTCCGCGCGACTTACGAAATCATTGAATATGGGCGAAACTATTGCGTCGCCCGCCCGCACAAACACGAAAATTGCCCGCTCGCAAAAATATAATATTGGTTCGCGTTCCCGACATGGATTATCCAC
This sequence comes from uncultured Candidatus Saccharibacteria bacterium, assembly GCA_964442965.1. Lineage (GTDB taxonomy): Bacteria > Patescibacteriota > Minisyncoccia > UBA6257 > 2-01-FULL-56-20 > CAJAQL01. The sequence continues at coordinate 8,682 of CAYUBE010000009.1, read as the reverse complement.
TTGTTTTTTGCCTTGACATGGTACAATGAAAGCGGAGAAGTGTAGCTTTCCAAGGCCAAATCTAAAAAGCCATATAACTATGAATAAAATAAAAACGTGGTGGGCGGGGATAAAAAATAAAAAAACGATCGTCGCGATTGCGCTTGTAGTGCTGATTGTTGCTGTTGCCCTCATCTGGTGGGGAATCGCATCGCGGCCGCAGGTAGGAAAAGCCGTTTTTGCCCCCACGGGCCAGTTGGTGTCAGGGTTTCCTAAGGAACTTATCCTTGACCCGGCTGCGCAGATTTCAGGAAGCTACGCTGTCAACTATTCTTCCAGCCTCAATCAGTACACGGCGAGCTGGACATCCACTTCTTCGATTGATGACCTTTACAACCAGTACCTAAACTATTTTTCCTCGCGGGGATGGACGATTATCAATTCCAGCACGGCCATAGATGGCTTCCGCGGCATTTATGCCGTGACATCGACCACAGATACCAACGTAGTCATGAATTCGGAGTCGGGCGGCCTGAACGTAACCATCAGCTATGTAAAAAAGGCTTTGATGCAGAGTGCGCAGGCGGCGATAACCACGACTTCGCCGGTTTCCATAAACGCTCCCGCAACAGTTAGTATTCAAGACGCGAAGATTACCAAGCAGGAAGGGAATGTTTTTACGGTTGATTTTGACATTGCAAACCAGCTGGGTGCCCAGCCAACTATTAAGTACGGAGTCTCATTGATACAACTGAAGGGTGTATCTCAGTTTGTTGTGGATACTAAGGTGTATGGCGATACTGTCAGCCTTGGGGCGAATGATAGCAAACATATTTCCGTTACCTATACCGCCCCGGCATTTTTGCAGGGAAATTATTTTTTGGGTATCGAGGCGGAAAACGGCGCTGGTCTTTCCCTCGGTATGGCTCCGCTCGGTAGCGTTACCCTACAAGGATCGGGCAAGTACGTAAACATCGACGAGAGTTCGTGTTTTTTGACCGTCCCGCAGGATGTTCAGGCCACAGAATACAATATCGGTCAGGGGGTCGACACCCTTCTTTCAGAGGACCTTATCGCTCACTGCGATGTCACAAATATGTTTGGCAAGAATGTGACTGTCACGCCGAGTTTCGCCACCTATTATCGATCCGTTTTCGGCGCGTTCGTCGCCTCAACAACGCAGAATCAAATCACGATCCCTTCTGGCGGGGCAGCTCCTGAATCCTTTACCGTTTCCAAAGCCAAGGATCCGCAGGCCTATGAGACCGTTCTCACACTTCTTGATGCCCAAGGAAATCCCATTTCAAACAGCATCAATATTGATTACGTGGTCCACGGGGAAAGTGCGACTATTCAGAACGTCGTTTTCGATAAGAATTCCTACCAAGCAGGCGATACGGCAAAGCTTTCCCTTCTCTGGTCCGGTCCGGCGACTTCTTTCAAGCCGAGGATCGCGGCCGCGAGTGAAGGTTCTCTGACCGCCGACGTTCAGATAACGAATGCTCAAGGAGCATCCTGTGCAAATAGCTATTCTCAGCCTCTCGGCAGTACCGGGGGTAAAACCGTTTTGAACATTCCTATCATCGCTCAATGTACGAATCCCACCGCTAAAGTCGCGTTAAGCGACGCGGCTGGCAATGTTTTGGCGAGCAATTCGTTCAGTGTTGAGAGCGGATCTGGCCAGGCAAGTGGAAGTGGACTCGGTGAAGCGTGGATTTACGCAACCGGATTATTGATACTGATAATTATCGCCGCTTATTTTTTGATGAAGAAAAAGAAAACCTCTTCCAATGGAGGGAACCTCATAAAGGTGCTTGGTTTATTAATAGTCATCGGCGTGAGCGCGATCGTAATTCATGCGGTTCCTGCGAGTGCGGCTTGTCCGGCAGGCGGATGTAATAATATTGTTTGTTCACCGAATGCGACTCAGGCCTGTATGTCAGCGACAAACTCGTGCGGCATGACGAATTCGGGAACGCAGACATGTTTGTCTAGCGGTAGTGCCTGGGGCATTTGTCGCGACGCGTCAGGCAACGCTATCACGGCACCACCTAACAGCTCTTGTCCCTCCGCTACCCCCGTCTTTACGTCCCCTCTTCCCTTGACGGGTGCGACACGGTCCTGCACTACGGTGGCGAATTCCTGTGGTATGACGAATAATCAGGGAACTCAGACCTACGAAGGTGTTGATGTTGGATGGAGCTCGTGCGGTCCGGTACCATCCAATAGTTTGTGTGTCTGGTGCACGCCTGGTGCGACGCAAACTTGTATTTCTGCACCGAACACTTGCGATTTGGTGTATGCAGGAAGTGAAACCTGCCAAGCTAATGGCACGTGGGGCGCTTGTAACGCGCAAGTGCCGCCTCAGATTGCGTGTGAGACGAACTGCGTGAACGTGGCGCCCGGCACTCCGGGACAAACCTGTATCTCGCAGCCGAACTCCTGCGGCATGACGAATGCGGGAGTAGAAAAATGTCTGAATAACGCCGGAAAACTCAGCCCTTGCAATATCCCGAGCACGCCGCCGTCCAACAGCGAGTGCACCTACCAACCTCCAGCCGCGCCCACATTCACCTTAGGACTCAATGTAACCCTAGACAAAACACAATATACTCCGGGGGCGCCGATTACTGTCAATGCGACTTTTAATGGCCTGTATATCAACGGGCAGATAGTGCTTGATACTTCTTCTTTTATCTTGAATGGTACTATTAGTGGCGTTACGGCACCCGTACTTGATGGTGCGGGCGGCATCGGCGGCGGGTTGTATTTTGACGACCCCAACAATCCGGCGTACCTGGGATATAATTCGACCTATCCTCAATACCCTGGTCTCATAACAGGGACAGTTTCGAGTCCGACTTGGGAGAACGTCGCTGCACCTGGGCTGCAACCAAATAGGGAGGAAGTGAATGTGGTGACGGATGTCGCTTATCCCATTTCCAATACGGTAACCTTTACCGCACCACCTACACCGGGAAGCTATAACGCGGTGTTTACGGCTGACGGGAATGATGGATTCTGGGATAAATCCGAAACAATAACTATTCCTTATACGGTGATTGGTCCGACGAGTAACCTGAATGTATATTCGTATTTGACCGGCGGATCCGCGATGGTTCCGGCGAAGTGGAATATTTCCGGACCGGTTACGTTATCCGCGCCGAGCTTTACAGACCAGGCGACCTATTCGGTTCCGGCTGGAACCTATACTATGGCCGTCCCGGCAACGTCGTCGGAAAGTAATCTTGTTGAACGCACAGTGTATTCTGCCGTCGATGAAAATCTTTCACCTTCTTCGCTGTCGCTTTCACAGCCGCAGTCGACGCTGCTTGCTGTTGGATCCCGTGTCGCAAACATAGTGGCCGATTCACTTAAGGGCGTGGCGACCGCTTATGCGCTGCCACTCACGCCGCCGCCGACCGATACCATCTGCAACACCGGGGAAACATCAGCTTGCACGGTAGCAAATGCTTGTGGCGCGATCGCTACGGGAGTGGAAAAATGCAACGCCTCTAATAACGAATGGGGTCCGTGTGACAGTGCTTCTGCGGGGGGCACGGATACGGGCCACGCCCTCATTGCGCCGCCCAATACATGTACCACAGAGGATTCAAATTCTCTCACCTTGCCGAATGACGGTTCTGCCCACACCGGCAATTTCCTGATCCTTTGGGATCCATTGGCGGGGATGAGTGTAAACCCATCATCATTGACACTCAACTCTTCAAATCAATATTCCGGCTCTGTCACGGTGGCCAACACCGGAGTCCAAGGCTCCGTGCTTGGCTGGACGGCAAGCACGAATGCCAGTTGGTTGAATATTTCTCAGACGAGCGGTTCCTTGTCGTCGGGTGCTTCGCAGAATATTTCTTTCACTGGAAGTGCCACGGGCCTTACGGTGGGAAAAACATATACCGCAACTGTGGCGGTTTACGGGAAGTCGACCAATACCGCGGATAGCGCTTCCGTGCCGTCGCAGACAATAACAGTTAATTTTACTCCTCAAACAAATCTATCTCCTCTTTCGGCACGGCTTGCGCCGTCCACACCATCAGGTGCTGTTTCGCGCACTGAAAAACTTACAGCGACCGCTTTGGGCGGATCGGGAAAGTATAACTATACGTTCTGGGCAAATTGCCCATCGATATACGGAAAGGACGTTGCCACCGCCGCACAGCATTGCAATTCACCAATTAGGTCCGGAGACGTCACTTCAGCGACTACCGACAGCGTGAGCTACACCGTTTCTTCGGTTGGCACATTTACTCCGCTTGTTGTTATAACAGATGTAGCGGACAGCAATAACGTCGCCTCCGCTGGGACGACCGTAACGGCCACAACGGCCCCTGTCATCAACTCCTTCACGGCAACGCCGTCGACCACCGCGCCAGGCCAGTCATCGACACTCGGCTGGTCGACGACAGGATTCACATCCTGCAGAGGTTACAGCAACGATACGTCGTGGGGCGGCGGCCCCGTCACGGGACTCCCCAAGAACCTCACTGGTTCCCAGACCGTTACGCCACCGGCAACACAGAACTATACCCTGACCTGTACCGACGCCGCCGGTAACACAGCCTCGAAATCAGTCACGGTGACGGTGGTAAGCGTTCCTACCGTCAAACTCACGGCATCGCCGACCTCTATCGCACCTGGCGGATCAACAACGCTCACATGGTCATCAACGAATACGACTGCCTGCGTTTCCTCTGACTCGTCTAATAACGCCAATCTGCCGAACACCTTTGGCAATGCGTGGGATGGACTGGCAGTGGACGCCTTCAACAAACCAACCAAGGGCTCTCTTTCTATCGCCCCGTCGAAAACTACGACTTTCACCATAACGTGCAACGGAGTTTCTGACTCTGCGACGGTAACGGTAACGGGCAGTCCCATCGTTACCCTTACGCCATCGCAGAATTCCGTCGCACCTGGCGGATCGACAACGCTTACTTGGACATCACAGAATACTGCCGGCGCAACGCCTTGCACCACTTCCGACTCTTCTAATGGCACCAACTTGGGAGGTGGTCCCCCTAGTAACCCTTGGGACGGGGCAGTAACTGCTTATGGGGGAAAGGCGGCAAACGGGTCTATATCGGTTACGCTGTCGAAAACTACGACTTTCACCATGACGTGTACCGGCGTCGGAGGCTCTGACACAAAATCCGTGACCGTGACGGTCGGGTCGGCATCATCGGCTCCTACCGTCAAACTCACGGCATCGCCGACCTCTATCGCACCTGGCGGATCAACAACGCTCACATGGTCATCAACGAATACGACTGCCTGCGTTTCCTCTGACTCGTCTAATAACGCCAATCTGCCGAACACCTTTGGCAATGCGTGGGATGGACTGGCAGTGGACGCCTTCAACAAACCAACCAAGGGCTCTCTTTCTATCGCCCCGTCGAAAACTACGACTTTCACCATAACGTGCAACGGAGTTTCTGACTCTGCGACGGTAACGGTAACGTCAGGGGGTAGTCCAGGTGGTTCATCCCTCTCGGCGTCACTTTCGGCATTCCCGTCATCGGGAGATGCTCCTCTTACTCCGACGCTTACTGCGACTGCAACCAATGGAATTGGTGGAACGTATAACTATACGTTTTGGAAAGATTGTTCATACAGTGGGACGAGCGTGAGTGATGCATCAAAACCATCAAACTGCGGCGCACCAAATATAAAAAAAGATGGTCTTTCAGCAATCACGTATGCAGCGAGTTATACCTATTCTCTGGCCGGTACCTATCAGCCGCTTGTTATTATTGAAAACGGTTCCAGCGCTGCTGCGGCAGGAACAACGGTGACGGTCACATCGCCATCTGCACCGCCTACCCCATCTACTGTTTGTACGCCGGGCGATACGCAGGCTTGCACTTCCTCCTCGAACTCCTGCGGCATGACAAATTCGGGAACGCAGACGTGCGTGAGTGACGGCAGTGGATGGAGTTCCTGCAGTGCCGATGCGCCGTCCGAGAGTTTATGCTACCCACCCGTTTCGATCACGTCGTTTACGACATCGCCATCGACAACCATCGTCCCGCCAGAAAGCGTGAAGCTTTCATGGACGAGCTCGGGCGCGACCGCGTGCAGTATCGATCAAGGCGTCTCCGCGAGCGGCACCAGCGGTAGCGCGACCGTCGCTCCAACAAAGACAACGACTTATACGTTGACCTGCACGGGTCCCGGCACCGGCAGTCCTGCCACACAATCCGTCACGGTCACGGTAGGCGGCGTCGGCCAGCAAGAAATCCCGCCATCGTAAAGTAATTATTTTCCTTGTCATTCCGGTTCCCGATCAGGTCGGGGGTAAACTCCGGCGGGGATCCATCCGTAACAAACATCGCAAGTCCAATAGACTTGCGATGTTTTTGTCACCCCCGCACAGAAAAAAAGACGGGTTCCCGTTTTCACGGGAACGACAATGCTTTTTCTTCTGTCATCCCTGCGCAGGCAGGGATCCGTCCTTCTTCTCTTTGTCGTTCCTGCGCCGGCAGGAACCCGTCTTCTGCTTTTACCATAACCCATCCTCGCTCAAATCCTTCCATCCGGGATTCTGGAAATTGATCAATCGTATCTTCCAAATCCTCTTCCATCTTTTAATACATTTTTCCCTCTGTATCGCATTTGTAACATCGCGATGCGATTCATAGTAAACCAATTTCTTGATGCCATATGTTTTGGTGAAGCCCTCAACGAGACCGTTCTTATGCTCATAGATTCTGCGTGCAAGATTATTGGTGACGCCAACATAAAGCGTTCCGTGAAATCCATCGCTTAGGATGTAAACATAATAGGTTTTATCCATAAAACGAGTAAGCGCTTTTAATGGTTAAAACTGTATTAAAAAACAAAGGACGGGTTCCCGACGTCTCGGGAACGACAATGCTTTTTCCTTTTGTCCTTCCCGCGCATGCGGGAATCCGTCTTCTCTGTTGTCATCTCCGATCTAGTCGGAGATCCATCCTGTCCCCGTGTCATTCCTGCGCCAGTAGGAACCAGTCTTCTCTGTAAGTATAAAAAAACAGACTGTTTTGGATTTATCCAAAACAGTCTGAAAAGAACTGTCACTTCATCAAAATCATCTTTATGCTTTTAGTGAAACTTCCTGCCCGCAAGTGGCAGAAGTAAACACCGCTTGCAAGGCGAGATCCGTCAAAAGTTACAGTGTAACTTCCGGCAGGCCTCTGTCCCTCCATTAAGGTCACGACCTTTTTTCCTTGGACGTTATAAACATCCAGAGAAATAAGAGATGACTTCTGGAGCGAGAAATTGATTGTCGTACTCGGGTTAAATGGATTCGGATAGTTCTGATTCAACTCAAACTGATAAGCTGAACCATTATCCTTTGCCGTACCGGTGGCAACCTGATCTATTTGTTTCCGGTAGATGCCGGAATCGGTTCCGGCGATCAGGTAGATGCCAGAGATAATTAAAGCATTAACATTGTGATTTAGCAGATCTACCGAATCAAGAGTAGTCCAGCTTGCCCCGTCATCGGACGATTGCCAAACGCCATTACTATCGGCCCCGGCAAAGATCTTTTCTTTGCTGATGGCAAAAGTCTGAACAGGATAAGTATTACTATTCCAGAGTTCCTCATAAATCCAACTTGTACCATTATTAGTGGTAAATAAGATGGACCCGTTTGCTCCGGCGATGATACCGTGCTCTGTGAATGTAAGACTAGTGACCGAGCACCACACGATACCGATTTGAGTAGAAAACGTGGAACCCAGCGACTTCCAACTTGTCCCACCATTGGTCGAGAGAAAGATGCCGCTCCAGAAAGTCCCCGCAGCAATCTTTGATCCGCTCGCTGCAAGACTGTAGACCGCAGTGCTTGTTGTTAAACACTGATTCCAGCTCGTCCCGTTATCGGTAGACTTATAGACGCCACTATCGGTTCCTGCAAACAAGTTTTTTCCGCTTACTGCAAGGGCGTAAAACCTTCCATTCGGTAAGCCAGCATGAGTTGCAGTCCAGCTTTTTCCGTTGTCGGACGACCTGCAAACGCTATAGTTAACATTTTCGAAACTATCGACTATAGCAAACAGGTTCGATCCAATTATCGCAAGAGAATAAACGGGGATATTTCCCATTCCCGCCAGATTCCAGCTCGCGCCGTTATCAGTGGAAAGCAAAACGCCTGCGTTTATAACTCCAGCAAAAATATTTCCATTACTGGAAACAGCGAAACAATAAGTCATAATATTATCGCTGTTCTTTGCTTGCTGCCACGTGGTCACAGTCGTTGCTGACTGTGTTTGTGCTTCGCTCCTGTTTGAAAGGAGCAGTGAGCACAATAGGACGAGTAACAATAAATGAGTTTTCATAACTCACTCCTTCCTTATAAAATTGTGAAGTTACATTCCTAGATTTTCCAGGAATATTCAAAACATACCATCATACGTGGTATTTGTCAAATCCCCGAAATATTGCATAATAATGCCCAAAACCACGGGAAAACAAGTAATTATCGAGATCCGATTCTGATAAATTTCTTTCCACTTATGTAAAACAAGCCCCAAAACAGCCTGGTTGTTTATGGCATTAATGGTATTATTAAGATAGTCTCAGGACAAATGGTCCCGATTTATTTAGATCCTTCAAATAGAAAGGAATAGCACCTTGAAAACTTAGAGTTAAGGAGCATTAAGTGTGTTTTTCCGGCGGAGATTTTCGTTTGGGTTTTTC
>CAYUBE010000008.1:0-35046 GCA_964442965.1 uncultured Candidatus Saccharibacteria bacterium | reverse complement strand
AAACTGTTTCAGTTGATCCCGTTGATTCTCTAGTTGTCCGAAAGATTTTCGAGTTGTGCGTTGAAGGAAATAACCTGAAAGAAATTACCTCGGCTATTTACGATCTGTGCTATCGGACAAAAAGTGGCAAGAAAATTGCGAAGAGCCAAATTCATTACGTTATCAAAAATCCTTTCTATTACGGGATGATGCTGAAGTACGGCAATACGTATCAGGGCAAACATCAGCCGTTGATTACGAAAGCGTTGTTCGATCAGGCGAATGATATTCTTGAAGGTCGTCATCATGCTCGACGGCAAACTCATTTATTCCCGCTTCGAGGATTTCTTACCTGCGATGTTTGCGGCTGTATGCTCACGGCGACACTTCAAAAGGGCAAATACGTTTATTACTACTGCACGAACGGCAAAGGTATTTGTGCGGAACGGGCAAAGTATCTCAAAGCCGATGATGCCTATTTAATCGCCTCCTCGATTTTCCAAAATCTCAATATCGACGAGCGATTATTAGAGATCGCCTTCAAGGCATATGAGGAAAAATACGTTAGCGGCAAAGGAATGCTCGAAATAACCCGCCGATCGCTCGTAAAACGGCTTCAGGAGATCAGAGAGCAACAAGATACCCTCGTGAGGCGGAAGGACGTTCCTGGGGATGTATACGCCCGAAATATGGCATCCCTTACGAGCGAACAGATTGATGTTGAAGGCCAGTTAGCAAAGTTGGGGGCTGATCCCGAACAGGAGAAAATTACTTTCGAACAAGTCAAAAAGGCGTTTAATGAAGCCAATACTATAGCTTTTGCGTTTCTCGATGCTGACGATGAGCTGAAGCGGAAGTACGCCGAAAAATTACTTTCGAACATTTCCATCAAAAGTAATTTAGCCCAGCATTTTCAATTCAAACCGAAGTATCAAGCTATCGCAAATATCACAGATAAGAGCGATTTTCGAGCAGTGCTGCCGGTAACGCATCCAATCAGGGCAATCGTGGTCGGGGTTGGCAGCGATTTTACGGCAGCATCTATATTTTTGGGTTCTTCCCCGGGATCGTTGATACCCAGTTGTTGAGCGGCTACCTTTCTAGCTTCCGGGGAGTTAGCCGCAAACGCCGCTGCAATCCCAAATACAACCAACGGGAGAATAAAACCTACGAGGATGCCGATAAGAAACCGATGCCACCAAAACGCATCAAGGGCGAGTAACCAAGGAATCCAAGTGGCGAAGGGTATGAGCGGGCGGCTGATTTCTGGTTTCTGTTGCACGTCTACAAACTCGATTTCTGAAAGAATACTCCTGTTAATAACAAGGACTCTTCCGCCATCCCTCACGCGAGCATTGTCTGGGTTCAACTTGAGCAACAGGACATCTTGCAGGGGCCCTTTCTCATTCACGAAATGTAAATTAACGCGTGGGAAGCGCTGTCGCGCCAATGAGTAGTTCAAGGCGACGCCGACAAGCACCGCAAACGATTGGACTGCAAATATCGTTATCCAGAGCACGCTGCCAGAAAAGATTTCAACGCCGACGATAAAGCTAACCAATAGCACAAGCGGTTGCAGTAATACCGCATTGGCTTTCATTGCAAGATCAAATCGTCGTTTACGTTTCTCGTTAAAAACGGCCGGGTCCTCGGAGTCTGGCAAGACGTTGGGAAGTTTGTAGCGCTCTTGCGTAAGCGTCGTCGAAGCGAGGACGCAATAGAGCCATCCAATAAAAATAATGATGAGGTCGAGCCAATGATAGCTAACGGGGGCAAACATGCCAGAGACGCCACCGTACCACACCATGATTGGCGTTTTGAAATACACAAGAAGCCCCCCTGCAACAATGGCGGGCGGGAACAGAAAATCGACAAAAAACCAGATTCCGGTAAGTTCAATGGACCAGTCGCGGTTATCGGCGTAGGGTGTCTGATCGGTGATCGCCTTGCCAAAAAAACGCACAAAATATGCGAGGACAGAAATCGCGATGGTTGGAGGGATAAAGAGTAAGACGGTTTGCCAAGACATCGCTTCCATCTCACACCAAAGAGGTTGCCTTGTCAATCGTTTTAGGGGGGGCTTTTCAAGGGCCTTTCGGTCGCTCTGGACTCCTGCCACCGTTGCGTCATCCATTGAGGTATGACTACCCAAACCATGGGGGCAAGCGGGACGGGAGCCCCCATAAAAATCCCGACCCAAGTAAAGGTCAAATATTTGCTATACGCGAGAAAAAGCACCGAATCGGAGGAACGGCAGATCCTTTCCATCGATTCGCAGGTGAAAGAGATGCTTCAGCTCGCCGAACGCGAGGGTCTGGAAGTCGTCGAAATCCGGCGCGAGAGTCACTCGGCAAAAGCAACGGGTCAGCGCCCGGTGTTCAATGAGATCATCAACGACATCCGTGGTGGAAAGTTTAACGGCATCATGACGTGGGCGGCGGACAGGCTAAGCAGGAACGCCGGAGATTTGGGAAAGCTCGTTGATTTGATGGACGAGCAGCTTCTTGTCGACATTCGGACATACGGCCAACGATTCAGTAATTCGCCGAACGAGAAGTTTCTTCTCATGATTCTCGGCTCGCAGGCAAAATTAGAAAACGATAATCGTGGCGTGAACGTGAGGCGAGGGTTACGAACGCGGTGTGAGATGGGATTGCGACCGGGCGTCGCGCCCACTGGATACCTCAATGAGAAGAGGATGGATCGGAAATGCCAAGTGCTCGTCGACCCCGAACGCGGACATATTATAAAGAAGATTTTCGAGAAGGTAGCGAACGAGCATTGGTCTGGGAGGAAGGTTTATCACTGGCTACGGTTCGACCTAAACTTCCGGACGAAGAGTAATCACCATCTCTCGCTGGGGAATATTTACATAACTCTCCAGAACCATTTCTATTATGGGCGGTTTGAATATCCGGAAAAGAGCGGCATGTGGTATGACGGCAAGCATCAGCCTTTGATCACTAAGGAACTATTCGATAAAGTACAAGCGCAATTGAAGCGCGATCAAATTGTGCGATCCGAAATTAAAGAATTCGCATTTACGAAGCTTATGACGTGCGGCTTGTGTGGCTCGGGGGTAAGTGCGGAAGAGAAATATAAACAACACAAGGACGGCACGACCGCGCGATACGTGTATTATGGCTGCAGTAGGGCCCGCGATAAGAATTGCAAAGCCGGATACATGCGCGAGGAGGATATCATCGAGCAGCTCGTGAAGATCATGGACAAGCTTGATGTCAACGAGATCGGGATGCGGCACAAGTTTGACGAGGAGGTCGCGCGGCTTAATAAGTTCCAAAAGAGTATTCTCGGAATGCAAGGGGTCAAAGCGATGGTTAAGGATATCGACCTGCGGACATACGCGAAATATGTGCTGCGCGAAGGGTCAACAATCGAGAAGCGTGAGCTATTAGCGTGCATAAGAAGCAAATTCATATTCGGAGGGAAGGTAGTAAAGCTAGAAACTGAGATCATGGAAAAATGAAGAAAATCGGCATACAATTGAATAAACATCAGCCGAACATAAATGCTCGGAAATGCAGAAGAATTATGGCGAAAGATTACTCAAGCTTAAGCAAGGAAGAACTTATCGAAAAAATTGGGAAGCTTGAGTCCAGGAAGAAATATGGGCTTATTTGGGACGAAGAAAGGGTACGGGAAAAGTTCGAAACCGAATCCGAGAATGCCCTCCCGATATTAAGGGAGGTCAAGGGCAAAGAAATTATAAAAAAAGATAGACCGGACCCGGTCAATATTTTTATCGAAGGCGACAACTATCACGCATTGTCGGTTCTAAATTTTACACACCAAGGAGCTGTCGATGTGATTTACATTGACCCTCCTTACAATACAGGCGCGAGAGATTGGAAATATAACAATGACTATGTCGATGAATCGGATTCGTTTCGACATAGTAAGTGGATTTCGTTCATGTATAAGCGCCTTAGATTGGCTAAGCAGGTGTTAAGTGACGATGGCATAATATGCGTCACAATTGACGACTACGAGTTACCTAGACTGCTGTTAATCATGGAGGAGATATTCGGAGAAGAAAATCATCTTGGAACCGCCGCAATACGGATTAACCCCGGCGGGAGGAAAACAAAGAGAAGTCTAGCGCAGCAGCATGAGTACGCTCTCTTTTTCGGGAAAAATATCGAAACGCAAGTTGCGAAGGTTATAAAACCCATCGAAGAAAAAACTCATAGCTATAAGGAAGATGCTGTTGGTTGGTATGAAGAAAGAAATTTAAGGAAAGAAGGACAGGATAGTTTAGCATCTGAAGATTCAGCTCGATTTTACCCAATCTACTTTAATCCTAAAAATGGTGCTATCAGTGTTTCCAAAAAATATCCGGTCACTATTCTGCCGATTGACGTTCAGGGACAGAAAAGAATTTGGCGACGCGGGAAGGAAGATGTTGATAGGATGTTTGAACGCGGAGATTTGATCTACAAGAAAACCAAATTCGGAGATCAAATCTATTTCAAATTTCGCGGCGGCATTGAAGGAGAAACCCCTAAAAGTTTTTGGGACGATGTCAGGTATTCAGCCAGCGAGCATGGCACGCAAACACTCGATAGAATTTTAGGAAAGGGAGGGATGTTTCAATTTCCAAAATCGCCACATGCGGTTATGGATTGTATTAAGGTATGCTCGTCGCGGAAAGACGCCATAGTTCTTGATTTCTTCGCTGGATCCGGGACGACGGCGCAGGCGGTTCTGGAACTTAATAAGCAGGATGGCGGGAAGCGTCAATTCATTTTATGCACCAATAACGAAGGTAATATTGCAACCGATGTATGCTATCCGAGAATTAAAAAAGTTATTAATGGTTGGGGCAAAAACGAGGGAATCGGCGCATCCCTAAAGTATTTCAAGGCGGCTTTTGTTAAGAAGAGTTTAAACAAAGACGATCTCAAAATTCGCATTGCCAATGAATGCACCGAGATGCTTTGTCTCCGGCAAGGAATTTTTGAAGAGGCCAAAGAAACTGCAGATTATCGGATATTCAAACAAGGCAATCGTATGATGGGTGTTTATTATTCTCTGGATCGGACAGCTCTAAAAACCTTAAAAAAGGAGCTCGATAAATTCGATGGCGAAAAAGTCTTATACTGTTTTACCCTCGATCCCTTGGGGCTCGATAAGAATGATTTTATTGATTGGAACAATGTAGATCTCGAGCCTATTCCGCAAAAGATATTAGATGTTTATGAGCAAATTTATGAATATTAATCTCAAATCTTATCAAGAAAAAGCTGTAGGGCAACTGGTCGTCGCGGTAAAGAAGCTTCTTGAACACAAAGGGGCTGGTGAAGTGTGCGTGTTCCAAGCACCTACGGGGAGCGGCAAGACCGTTGTCGTAGCGAAGTTTATCGAAGATTTTATTAAGGAATTTCCTGAGGATGATTTTTGTTTTGTATGGATCAGTATTGGCAAGGGCGAACTTCATCTTCAAAGCAAGCACAGCCTTGAGCGTATTTTTGGTGGTGCGCCGCGTGTTTCCTTAGTAGAAGAGGAATTTAGTGGCGGGCGCGAGCGCATTATTCGCAATGAGGTCGTCGTGGCAAATTGGGAAAAACTGCGGACGAAGAATCGCACAAGCGGAGAATGGAAAAATCTTTTAATGAAGGAGGGGGAAAGGATTAACTTTCGCGATGTTCTCGATAAAACTCGCGAGCAGCGAAAGGTAATCCTCATTATTGATGAAAGCCATATTGGAGCTACGGCTGAGCGTACCAATGAATTGCGAACCGAGATTGATGCCGATGTGGTTCTGGAGATGAGTGCAACGCCTCGCCTGGTTCCGACTGCTGCGGAGCTCACTCGCGGCTCTGCGGCTTATGTTCTGGTAGAACCGAAAGAGGTTATCGAGGAAGGGATGATCAAAAAGGAGCTGATCATCAATGAGGGTATTGGAAAAATTGCTACAGGCGAGGGTGATTCACAGGAGGCGGTGCTGGAGGCCGCATACGAGAAGCGTCTCGTCCTGAAAAAAGCCCTGGAAAAAGAAGGCTCTCAGGTCAACCCACTGGTATTACTACAAATCCCAACCGCAGAGGCAGGAGAGGTCAAAATTGAGGCCATAAAGGAGTTCTTGGAAAGGAAACACATCACCGAAAAGAACGGCAGGCTTGCCATCTGGCTTTCGGAGCAGAAATCTGAAGCGTTGGATTGGGTATCAGAGCCTGATAACGAAATCGAATTCTTGATCTTCAAACAGGCCATCGATACAGGATGGGATTGCCCGCGCGCTCACATACTCGTCAAATTCCGTGAGTCTCACAGCGAAACCTTCGAAATTCAAACCGTTGGACGCATACTCCGCATGCCGGAACAAAAACACTATACAAACGAAGAATTGAACCGCGGTTACATTTATACGAATGTCCAAAGCATACTTGTCAAAAAGGAGGACTATAACCCGAACATAATCAAGCACTTGCGGGCAACTCGCATTGCTGGCTATGAGCCAATCAAATTACAATCCTATTATAAGGCACGTGCTGACTACGGGGATATCACCTCCAGCTTCACGCCCGTTTTTGAAAAGGCAGCAAACGATTTCTTTGGATTGAAAGGTAATCACGCACTTTTTATTCAAACAAGAAAACAGGTTGAGAAGAAAGGAATACTTCTCAATACCCGAAAATACGAAGAGGAGATTATTGCTGATACGAAACTTGAAGGGAAATCTTTCGATGAGCTTGAGGGTAAGATAACTCCTGACGCCCTCGCGAAACTAGCTATTGCTGGTAACGACCTTCAAGCAAAGTTTGAGCAGGTTGTCAAAAATAACCTCGGCTCGTTTAGAAACGTAAAACGGTCGGTTCCAACGGTGAAGACTGCAATCTATCAGTGGTTTAGAAAATATCTCGGCTCCCAAGAATGGAATGAGGAGATTTTACTCGTTCAGAAAATATTCTTGCATGATAGGAATAGAGCTACTTTCGAAAAGATATTGGCGACTGCGATAGAAACTTATAAAGGAGTAAAAGACGTCGAGGTTCGCAGGAGGATAGAGGAAAGTGAACGGTACTACGAATTTGAACTTCCCAGGGAGCAGTTTTTTAACGAGCACGCTGATGAACTTATCAAGGGTGTTAAAAAGTATGCTTACGATCTATGCTACCTTAACGTAGATCGATTTGGTCCTGAGAAAAAATTTGAAGGGTTCCTTGCTCAGAATTCCGATAATATTGCGTGGTGGTGGAAAAACGGAGAAAGCAAGCAGGATTATTTTGGAGTGCGCTATGAATACGAAGGCGGTATCTATACTTTTTACCCAGATTATTTGGTTTGCTTAACTGACGGGCGAATTGGAATTTTTGAGGTTAAAGACGACGAGGATCGGGACGGGAAAACGTGGACCAAGGCGAAGGCCGAAGCTCTCCAAAATTGGATATTCAGGCAGAAGCGTAAGGATATTTTTGGTGGGATTGTTATTGAGAGGGGCAAAAGTTGGTATATAAATGCTGATAAAATCTATGACTGGGGCAAATGCGAACGGAACGACTGGAAGGATTGGGATGATTTGGGCCATCGAGTGACCTCTCCTATTAAACCGAAAGTACTCATCCGACATGACTCTTGAAACCGTTGATCTTGGAGGTTATCGATACGTAAAGGCGATTTTTTCATACGCTAACGATAAATCATCTATCGATAAGATCATTGAAAAAGCATCCAGAATGACGGGCCTCGTGAATCCTCATGGCGCTGATGGAAAGCTGCGCCCACAGGATGTCAGATTTTGTAAATCATTAGGCGGCTTACTGGCCGAATCTGCATTTTCAGAATATTTAGCGGCGAAATCAAGGGAGCTAAATGCCCCGTTTTCGGTATTGGGCACAACGTTTACTCAAGAAGAAGATCTTGCCCGCCTTGGATTCAACCAGATAGATCTTAAAATCCGAGTTGATGAGACAACTAAAGATATCGAGATCAGATCGTCTTTCAGCTACAAAACCACGCTCGGAAGATTATTTGGAGTGCCGCTTATAGACGGGAAGGGGGCGTTCTCATTAATAGGTTGGTATTCTTCGAGTAACAAACCGACTGAGGTTAAAAAGGATTACTATGTTTTTGTGATTCATTATTACGAGCCGCTTGAAATCCAAAGACGAATTTACGACACGGTTGAGGTTTATCTCGCGGGTATTGCTTCGCGGCAAACCCTTGAGGAGAGAGGTGAATATTCTTCATTAAAACAAGCAGGTGCCAGATTTAGAATTATTAACCCGTTGATTAATATCCCGGATCCCGTAATTGCTATCGATGATATTTTAAGATAGCTCCGGCTTATATTCCGAAGCTATCTCGGTCGCACTACTGCCTCGGTTGAGGCGGTTGGTACGATAGTTTCACCTTGCCTGCGGAGGCGGAAGGATTCGAACCTTCGAGGGGATTTCTCCCCTAACATCTTAGCAGGATGCTGCCTTCAGCCACTCGGCCACGCCTCCGTATTGAACATTCCGAAGTGTAGCGGAAAAGTGTCGTCTTTTCAATGCTCGCGATTTGGAGCTATGATACGTTTTGACATGATAAAAAAGATCGCAATCATCGTCGGCCGCGCACTGCTTTATATTTTCGCCTCAATCGGGCTCCTGCTCACCGGAGGATATTTTGCGGTGCGCCTGCATCTTACAGATGTTCCCGGAGCTGTTGATCTCAACAACAGATATTTCACCAATCTTCAGAAAGAGAGTGATGCTTTGACATCGCCGCAAACCGCGAGCGGAACTGCATCATTCGGAGAACTCGCCCTCTGGTGCAAATTATTCGCGATGAAAAATGATTCTCCCGTGGATGCTGAACGGATTCTCGATGCATATCGTGAGACCGGCTCTCCAGAGCTCGCGCTCCACATGATAAAGAGTTTCGGCGAGCATCTCGCGCCAGGAACACCGCTCGAAAATGCCTTCACTGCCTGCGATACCGCGTGGCTGAACGTGACGATCGCGCCCAGTGACAACGCATCTCAAAGTTCGACCGCCGCAACATCAAGTGTTTACCCATGGGAAAATACACCCGAATGGACGACGCTCGCACAAGCTATCACCAAGGACGCACCTATGATCAATCAGGTTGCCGCAGAAGCTGGCATCGAACCGCGCATGATTGCGGCCCAGCTCATCGGCGAACAACTTCGGCTCTATAACACCGAACGTGAATTATATAAATCCGCGTTCGCACCGCTCAATATCCTCGGCAGTGAAACCCAGTTCTCGCTCGGCGTCATGGGCA
This sequence comes from uncultured Candidatus Saccharibacteria bacterium, assembly GCA_964442965.1. Taxonomy (GTDB): domain Bacteria; phylum Patescibacteriota; class Minisyncoccia; order UBA6257; family 2-01-FULL-56-20; genus CAJAQL01. Next base: position 25,815 of record CAYUBE010000008.1, on the reverse strand, counting down.
TCAAGCCCGATACCGCCATTGCCGTCGAAAAAAATCTGAGCGATCCGTCCTCCGATTATTATCTCGGTCCGGCCTATTCGCATCTCCTCGATTTCACAACATCGGATCACAACACCGAGCGATATAATCGCATTACGGATGAACACAACCACTATTACTCCTACCTTTACGGCGCACTCTTTATAAAGGAGGTAGAGACTCAATGGGCAAAAGCGGGATACGATATTTCTCGCCGCCCCGAGATTATAAGCACACTCTACAATCTCGGCTTCGCCGGATCGCACCCGAATGCCGACCCGCACGTCGGCGGAACCGTCATCACGATCAACGGCACGACCTATACCTTCGGCTCCCTCGGCTACGAATTCTATTATTCCGGCGCGCTCGAGGACGTCATATCTTATAAACTTTAGGGAAATATAAATCTCGCTGACAACCCCAAGAAGGCATCTTAAATTCCAGGATTATTGAATCGGTCTTTTGATTATTAAATCAATCTCCGGATTTTCTGCTTTCAAATTTTCCATCACTTTCTCGACAACGGGAGTTACCTCCATATACTCGTTCAAATCGGCAGGGTATTTTTCTTTATATATATCGGTTTGCATACCTCCGGGGAATACTCCATAAATTTTTATACTTGAATCATTAAGTTCCTTGCGAATTGATTCAGTTAATCCCCTGATTGCAAACTTTGAAGAAGAGTATGCGGAGAGTTCCGGCTTACCGTCGAGGCCAGCGGTGGAATTAATATTAATAATGAGTCCTTCGCCTTTTTTCTTCATGTAAGACAACGCAACCTGACAGCCGTAGAAATAACCAAAGAAATTAACATCGAAAAGGCGATGCAGTTTCTGAATATCGACATCCTCCACCGGACTCGGTGCGATTTGAATACCGGCGTTATTAATCCAAATATCGATTGCCCCATATTTCCCAAAAACATATTTACCAAGTCTTTTCATATCCTCAATAGAAGCGACGTCCGCCCAAAATTTATCGACAGACAATTCTTTCGCGGTAGCATCGAGAGAATCTCTGTCATGACTATTAATGATTACTCGACATCCTTCAGAGGAAAAAGAACTTGCAAGAGCCTTCCCAAAACCCTGACTGCCACCGGTTATAACGACAACTTTATTCTTTAAGTTCATCTTTCCTATTCTAGCATTAACACGAAATTTTTGTGCCTGCACTGCGAAGCTTTAGCGAAGCAGTGCCCGGGGTGGGACTCGGACCCACACGACCTTGCGGTCAACTGATTTTAAGTCAGTTCTGGCTACCAGTTACAGCACCCGGGCCCAACACATGTCCATAATTTACCATTCGATTTACATCCTGTAAACAAATTTTACTTTTGGCCATCTTCCTTTCGAGGGATAGAGAGTTTTCATAATAGATCTGTTTAAGGATAATCTTTGCCGCAAGTTTTCCAAACTTAATTACATATAACGCATTTCTTTTGCTATTGCTCGGATAAGTATGTAGCTTTCCTCGCACGCGAAAATAAGTTTCTGTCGATTCTTTAAGCCAGGTAATAAAAACTAAAGCGGCCGACGTTACCTGCAAGACCCATTGTCGATGAGTATTGCTTTTATGAATCCACGTACAGATGCATCCATCGCCATCAATGACGCCGCGAAGAAAATCAGGAAAATATGCCCAATTCACCTCGACCCTGCCTAAGGTTAAAGATTTTCCAGCGCAGATTCCTATACTCTCGAGATATCTATAAAATTTCACATCGCTAAATTGAAGTTGTGAATATTTTTTCTCCTGCTGGCTACCACTCCCCTTTCTGCCAATCTTACTTTGTAATCCCAGCGTATCTCTCAATAAAAATAAATGGTCCCTATCTTTGGAGGTAATATTGATATGTCGCCCATCCTTACTCAAATTTCCGTCGGTGGCAATAAATCCAATGATGTACCACAAATATTCCGGCTTAACTTTACTTAAATCGACCATAGAACAACTATGCCAAAACGAAGATTAAAATTATATTAAATTTTTGTTCACGGCTAGAAAATATCTCAGCAAGAAATTCTCAGTTTACTCGCCCCGACGGAGCGGGAGCCTTCCCGCACGGGGAAATTTCCGTTCCCCCTAGCCCCCTCCCATTCAATTCCCTGAATCAGCAATTGAAAATGGCGTTCGCTAAGAACGCCATTTTCAATTGAGGCCTGGGCGAGAATCGAACCCGCGTATAAGGGTTTTGCAGACCCTTGCCTTACCACTTGGCTACCAGGCCATCACGAAGCCATCTTACTGAAATTTCATTCAGAAATCCAGCTCCGCAATCGGGAAGCAACTACGATCCTGCCCTCTACCGTCATCAGGCATTTCTTAATCCATTGGTGCTTCTTTGAAATAATTCAAACTCTTTACGGTCCAGTTTATTTCTCGGGTCGCTGCGAACTTCTTGTAATTCATTGTGAATTTCTCCGAATTTCTCGAAGACGATTCCGAATTTAAAATTCGTTTCTTCTCTGAATCCGACGAGTTCTTCGTGGTGGTAATCAATCTTCTTATCAAGCGCGGAATATCCATCGAGCACAAGATCCAATTTCACATCCAGATCTTCTATCAAAACGCCTCGACCGCGATCATCGTCCAATTTTTTATTTTCCTCTTGTTTCATAGTTTCATGATACCCTCTCGAGCATTAAATATTTCTAAAAGAAAACTTGGCGATTCTACTCTCCGAGACTTCCTAGTATCCTCTTCAATTTTCCGTTCGGCTTTGGTGCCTTGACGATAAAATCAACGAGAAGGTCGCCGCGGTTTGCCGCGAACATCGCGCGCGCGGCGCCGAAATGCGGCATGCCTTCGCGCGGTATCCGCAGACGGCCCTTCAGATCAAATCCGGCAGGAATTTCCACGGTAATTTTCTTTCCTTCGATGGTCGGTACGACAACGGGCTTGCCGAGCAGAAGATCGAGCACATTCACTTCGTGCCACACAATGAGGTCATTCCCCTGCCGTTCAAAAATTGGATGCCGCGAGACGCGCACGCGGACATAGAGATCACCGCCAGCGACGCCACGCTCCCCCGCTTCACCCATGCCCTTTACTTTGATGAGCTGATTGTCCCCGATACCCGGCAAAATCTCGATCTTGATTTCGCGCACCGATGCCACGCGGCCGGCACCGCGGCAGGCCAAACAGGCATTCTTCGGAATTTCTCCCGTACCGTGACACTTTTCACACGCTTTGACCTGCGAAAACGTGCCGAAAAATGTCCTTCTCTGCTCGCGGATCTCGCCCTTCCCATCACAGGCCGTACATTTTTCAAAAGAACTGCCCTGCGCAGCACCTTTTCCCTTGCACGTTTCACAAGTCATAAGTGTGCGGATGCGAAGCGTCTTTGATGCGCCGAGGAACGCTTCCTCAAGCGTGACGTCAACCTGCGTTTCGATGTCGGATCCGCGCTCGTAGGTCTTTCGCTGGGGCCGCACGCCCATTCCCTCGAAAATACTGTCCATGATGTCGCTGAAATCACCCACGCCGGAGAATTGGCTTGGATCAAAACCGAATCCATCGAATGGTTCGCCGTTCGGAAATCCGCCGTACCCGCCGCCCTGGCCCGGATGGGCGCCAAAATTCGGTTCCGCAGTTCCAAAGCGGTCGTATTGGATGCGTTTCGTTTTATCAGAAAGGATCTGATAGGCTTCGTTGATCTCCTTGAACTTCTGTTCATTGCCGCCCGGACGGTCAGGATGATACTGGTGCGCAAGTTTACGATAAGCTTTTTTCACTTCTTCGTCGGAAGCGGTTTTCTCGACACCGAGGATGCGATAATAATCTTTTGGCATGATAACAATATAGTCTACCGCCTGACAATTTTCAATTTTCTTTTATTGCAACCCAGCGATGGCCCCACTCCTTCACTTTCGATCCATCCGCCGTTTTTTCCATCGGGAAATATCGTATTTGATATTTCTTCCCTTCGTACTCGACGACGGTCTTCGATTTTACTTTGGGATAGAGCTCATCGAGTGCGCGGGTAATCATTTCTTCTTCTGGTGTTGGTTGATGTTTATAATTCGGCATGATTTTGTTTTTTACCGAATCATAAAATAACGAACATTAAAAGTTTCTTAAAAAACTTTCCCTTGGTTCGCTCAGAAAAGATAAAAAAATAAAAGAACGTGCGGCAATCTGTCGTTCCGGCGGAAGCCGGGACTCAGGTTTTTTCTTCCTAAATCCCACGTCGGGCGCAGTATTTTGAGATGGGTTCTAGAATTCTATCACTTCTTTTGTCTGCGGCTCTTCCACGATACGGATGACACCCGACGCGAGAAGCAATTCATATGCGATCATGGCCAGAAATTGCCCGATCCAGACGGCGACTATGCCGATGCATCGGAAAATCAAAAACAAGGATATTTCCCATCCCACCGTGAACCATACCGAAAACTGGGCTCTCCATCCCTGAAGCATTTTTTCGATGGCATTGTATGCCACTTCACTCGTTGAACTCGCGGCCGAGGGCGTGAAACCGAATGACCGGGAAAGGCTTGCCTCGATCTGGCTGGCGGCGGCGGCAACGGCGGCGCTTTGATCCGCAGGCGGCATCGCTTTAAAGGTCGTATTTCCCGCAAGTTCTCCCTGCGCCACGCTTTGCGCGAAATTATCGAACGATCCCGTTAGGGCGATGGTGGGATAAAAATTGTTTACCAGACCTGCCGCCCAACCGAAGAAACTCTTGAACCCTGACTCATTGATGAAAACCGTTTCACTGCCCATCATGGGAAAATAGAGGATGATCGCAACGAGAAGCGTGGCCGTAACGGCCTTCGCCGTTACCCCGTGCGTCGACCTGAAAAATCGGACCGTAGTACTATGGGACAATTCGCTGTGGGTCTGTAAATAACCGGCCAAAAGAAATATGAACGCGGCGGCCGCGGACGCCACAAGAATCCAGGCGTTCAAGAGATAAAATGGCAAGAGCAGGGCGATGATTTCGAGCGCCAGAATGCCAATCCGCCGCCACGCCCTCGCTCCCAATAAAGCCTCCAACGTGAGCACGATGATAAAGAACAGAAATGCGGCGATCGACGCGAGCAGCGGCCATGTCCCGCTCAGAAAATTGAAATACGCATATCCCGCGAGAAATGCCGAAACAACGCCGATCGCGTCAAGGACGATAGACTTATAGAAACCCTCTGGCTTGCCGACAGGCTCTATCTTATTGATCCTAATTGGATTGATGAGGTTCTGGTTCTGCCCCAGCCCCATCATCGGGATTTTGTCCGCCATTGTTTTGATTATAGAACGCTTGGCCGATCTTTTGAAGCTCGGCCTGTAAAGCCTCGATGGCGGCCTTGATTCCGGCGATATCCTCCCCGTCCTTCACTTTCTTGATATCCTCGAGCTTGGCATCGATGCTCGCCTTTACGTCGGCCGGCAATTTATCTCCGGCATCCTTCATTGATTTCTCGGCAAGGTAGATCGCCGACTCCGCCTGATTGCGAAGATCGATCAGCTCTTTCTTTTTCTCGTCTTCAGCCGCATGAGCGGCCGCTTCAGCCTTCATTTTTTCGATATCTTCTTTCGAAAGATTGGTCGATGCCTGGATTTTCACTGACTGCGTTTTACCCGTGCCCTTGTCTTTCGCGGAAACGTTCAGGATGCCGTTCGCATCGATGTCGAATGTCACCTCGATCTGCGGCAAGCCGCGCGGCGAGGGCGGGATGCCGTCGAGAATAAATCGCGCAAGCGTTTTGTTATCGGTCGCGAGCGGCCGTTCGCCCTGGGTGATATGCACTTCGACCGACGTCTGGCTGTCGGCGGCTGTCGAAAAGACCTGCGTCTTCGCGGTCGGCACGGTCGTATTCTTCGGGATCATCGGTGTCGCCACGCCGCCGTACGTTTCGATCGAAAGTGAGAGCGGCGTCACATCAAGGAGTAAGATGTCCTTCACGTCACCTTGGAGGATTCCAGCCTGCACTGCCGCACCCTGCGCCACGACTTCGTCCGGATTGATGCCCTGATGCGGGTCTTTGCCGAATAATTTTTTCACGGCTTCCACCATTGCCGGCATACGCGTCTGGCCACCGACCATGATCACTTCGTTAATATCGGATAATTGATAACCCGCGCCTTTTGGGGCCGCCGCCGTCACGGTTTCTTTCGTAAGCGCAATTGAACGATCAATATATTCCTGAACGAGCGATTCCAGTTTCGCGCGCGAAAGCTTCATCACGAAGTGTTTCGGCCCGTTCGCGTCGGAAGAAATATAAGGAAGATTGATCTCGGTATCCACGGCGGTCGAAAGTTCATGCTTCGCTTTTTCGGCCGCTTCCTTCAAGCGCTGGAGCGCCAAAGAATCTTTCGAAATATCGATTCCTTCCTGCTTTTTATATTCACCGACGAGATATTCCTGGATCTTTTTGTCGAAATCATCACCGCCCAAATGAGTGTCGCCGCCGGTCGCCTTCACTTCCACGGTATCGTCGCCGACTTCGAGCACCGAGATATCGAATGTGCCGCCGCCAAAATCATAGACGACGATCTTTTCATTCTTCTGCTTGTTCATCCCATAAGCCAATGCGGCCGCCGTCGGTTCGTTCAGAATGCGGCGGACTTTCAGGCCCGCAATCTCACCCGCGTTCTTCGTCGCCTGCCGTTCCGAGTCATCAAAATATGCCGGTACCGTAATTACCGCTTCTTCCACTTTTTCACCAAGCCGCGCTTCCGCATCGGCCTTCAATTTGCCGAGAATCGCCGCCGAAATTTCTTCCGGCGAATACCATTTATCGCCCATTTTCACTTCAACGCCGCCCGTAGCGCCCGCCTGCATCTCATAGGGAAGCCATTCCTTATCGCGCTGAACCTCCGGATCCGTAAACTTGCGGCCCATCAAACGCTTCACCGAAAAGATGGTGTTCTTCGGGTTCGTCACCGACTGCCGCTTTGCCAGCAAGCCGACGAGCCGCTCGTTCGTTTTTGAAACCGCCACGATCGACGGCGTTGTCCGATTGCCTTCAGAATTTTCAAGAATTTTCGGCTCGCCGCCCTCCATAATGGCCACCGCTGAATTTGTCGTACCGAGGTCAATGCCAATTATTTTAGACATAGTTTTTTTTAGTTTGTTAATATTTTTTATACAACTTTATATTTTCTTCTTGAGTCATCCTGAGTCGCGCGAAAGATCTTTTCTTACGGAAAGGATTCCCCGCAAAGCTCGGAACGACAAATCATTCTTTTCCCTTACTAATTATCACACGGCTTGCCCGCAGGACCTTTTCATGTAAACGATAGCCGGGCTCTATCTCCTCGACGACCGCACCGTGCGGCAGGTCGCTCTCTATCTCCGTCATCGCCTCCATCGTTGCCGGATCAAATATGTCGCCTGCTTTCACCTCCATCTTCGCAAGTCCCCGTTTTTTCAGAATGTCCTCGATCTGAGAACGGATAAGGTAGATGCCCTTCTCGACCGGTCCCGATTTTTCGAGCGCCCGCAGGCCAAGATCGAAATTATCCATTACCGAAATAAGATCTTTTATCAAATCTTCACTGCCATACTTCACGGCCTCCTGGAGATGGGCCATTTCTTCTTTTCTGTAATTGATGAAATCCGCTTTGGCGCGCTGCCAGCCCGCAAGATACTCATCGCGCTGTTTCTCGGCTTCCGCAAGTTTTGCTTCCAACTCACTCGCATCAGCAACCGGCAATTCATCATCCATCGGGTTTTGTTTATTTTGTGGTTCGTCTGACATGGTTGTAATTGTTGTAGTGATGAAATGTTGCAATATTCATTATAACCCTACAATATTAGAACATTCGTGCACTACTAAAGATTTTTAAATATTCTGATCGCTTTTTTATAATCCATGCATTTGGGACCGATCGCGAAGACCGATACCGTTGCGTCTCCGACAGTATAGTTGCCGCCGACCACGGCAAGTTGTTCACTTTTCGTCACCGGACTTTTCTTACCGATGAAAACCTGTGGTCCAGCCTGTCCCGACGAACTCGCAGGGGGGCCGAATTTCTCTGCCGCCCGCGACGCGCGTTCGTCCACCGCCTCAAAATCGCGGATGACCGACCGGATTCCTTCGCGATCATTCCAGTCAAGACGATCCACTAGTTCTTCGAGCCCGGCTTTATGGATCGCGTCGTGCGCAAGGTCGACAACGACGCCCAGCATGCCAAGTTCGCCCGAAAGTTCACCCAGAAGGTCATCCCATGCCGCACGGGCAAACAGCTTTCTCAAAACACTCTCGCGCATTGCCGCCGCCTCCGCCGCAAGGATGTGCCGCACAAAAAGCTCATATCCCGCATCCGTCGGCACCCGCCCCGCCGAATGGTAGGGTTGCTCGAGATACCCTTCGCTTTCGAGAGTGTCGAGTTCCAGCCGGATCATCGCCGGCTTGATGCCGAATTCATACTGATCATACAGCCATCCCGAACTCACCGGCTCCCGTGTGTCGATAAATCCCTGGACGACGGCCTCTAATATCTGTTGTCCGCGCTCTGTCAGCATGCCTAAATTATAGGCATTAGCAATCAAGTGTCAAGATTGCCAGTCGTGGCTATTTGTTAATTTAAACAAGTTAACAAGTAGTCGAGGATGGGTCATAACTCTAAAATTAAACCACTCACAAACGGTCGGTTTGAATTGTTAATGCGGTAGAAAACCTCGAGGCCGCGCTGTTCTTTTTCCAGGATACCTGCTCGCTCCAAAATATTTAAGTGTCGCGATGTTGCAGGAAGCGAAAGACGCAGTTTCCCAGCAACACCGCCCACTCGGTCTTCGTGAATGTGCTTCAGATGGCGAAGAATTACGATTCTCCGACGGTTCGCTAAAGCTTTTAATATTTTTTCGAGGTCTTTTTCCTTCATATCTAGTTGTTAATTTATATAAATTAACAATTAATCTAGCATGGCCTATATTAAATTTTTCTAAAATCTCCGACCTTCTGATTTTCTCTTACTTTCTAATTTCTACAAGTTAGCAAATAAGAAACCTAGAACCTATCTCAAAAATACTCCGTCTGGAGTATTTTTGAGATAGGTTCTAGGAAATAATCACCACTTTTTTGCGAGAAGTCTGACCGGCGGCGATCTTGATCGAAGAAACAGAAATACCAAAGTATTCAGCGAGCGCAGCTTCTATTGCGCGGTTCGCGCGGCCGCCTTCGGCCGGCTCTTTTACGGCAATCGAAAAGCATGCATCGAATCCCGGCACAAGATCTTCCATTTTCTTGAAGCTCGCGTGCTTTGCTCCGGGCCTTGCAAAGATAAGAATCTTCATTTGCTTCCCCGGAGAAAGGTTATTAATTTGGAGACTCCTTCCCGTGGATACACATTTTTCATTTTTTCAATCTCATCTGGTCCCAACCAGACGATCTGGTATTGATTTTGATCGTTCATCCTCTCTTTTTCAGGACCTCCGATCTTGGGAAGTCAGCTATATTCCTCGATCAGAAAATAATATTCATCCTGACTGCCGGCACGAATTGCCGTGACCGAAGACCGTGGCACGTTCTCGATCGAGAAAAGAAATCTATATTTTTTAACTTCGAGGGTTAATTCTTCTTTTACTTCTCTCACGAGAGCTTCTTCAATGCTTTCCCCGTTCTCAACGCCGCCGCCGGGGATCACAAAATATTCTCGGTCCGGCTTCACGCGACGCAAAAACAGAACCTTCCCGTCCTTTAAGATAACTACCGATACCCGCTTTCTGCGAACGACCGTCATATCATTTTTTATTTTTTCTTTGTCCATAAAAATCGCACTCATGCACTGGTCCCATACTATCATTCCTTATTATAGAGTAATATGGGAGATATGCTTAAGAATACCGATCTTTATGTTCGCAATGTCGTGTTCGGCATCGCGGATAGCCTGGTTTCTACCGTCGGTCTCTTGACCGGCATTGACGCGAGCGGCACTTCGCGTCAGATCATCATTCTTACCGGTATCGTCTACGCGTTTGTGGAGGCCTTCTCGATGGCAGTAGGCAGTTTTCTCTCCGAGGAGTCCACGGAGGAATACGATGTGCGGGGCGAGGTCTCCGACAGGAAACCGTTTCTCGCTGGCGTCGTCATGTTTGTCTCCTTTATCCTTGCCTCATTCATTCCCATCGTCCCCTACGTTTTCTGCGGATTGACTGAAGCACTCTGGCTTTCCATCGCACTCTCTATTTTTGCCCTTTTTATCGTCGGCCTTATAAGCGCGGAAATGATCAAGGTTCACGCATGGAGACATGCCATAAAAATGGCGTTCCTCGGTGGCGCGGCGATCGTTATAGGCGTTGTCGTCGGGAAATTCGTAAAAGCGGGATAAAAAATCGAGATACGATCTCGATAATGCATCATTCCTGCTTCAGTAATTTTTCCACGCGGGCGGCGTTCTCATTGCCGCGATCAATCATGAACGAGATAAGGGGCATCGGCCGGATGTTCATTTTTCGATTGAGCGCATGTTGAAATTCGCCGATTTTCATATTGAGCTTCCGCAATGCCACGGCCTCCTGTGATGCCGGGATCACGCTCACGTGGACACGGGCAAAATCCAATTTCTTCTCCACCACAACCTCGACGATCGTCACGAGGCCGCCGGGCAATTCAATATCCCGAACGATCATTTTGGAAAGCTCTTCCTGGATAACGCTGCCGACCCGTTCTGAACGAAAAAATCTCATGAAAATTTGCGGGAGATTATTTTTTCACAACCAAGACATCCCCAATCTTGATCGTCGCGGGTGAATTTACGAGAACGCCGATCTCCTTTCCTTTTTCCGCCTGCGTCAGCTCCGATTTTTTCTCCCGCAAACTTAAAATCTTTCCCGAACCGGCGGGCTCCTCGGCGCCGCTCTCTGTTTTACGAAGCATGTCGAATGATGCTTTTCCCCGAATGATACCCTCCATCACGCGGCCGCCAACGAGCTGTTTATCCAATTTTTCCTGATTGAAAACAGCGAGTATTTCAAACTTTCCCACTGCCTGCGGACCACGCTTGCCGGCCAAAAATTCCGCTACGGCATCCGCAATTTCGTAAACGATCTTCGACGTGACGATCGCGAGGCCTTGCGCTTCGGCAAAATTCTGCGCCCCTTTCTCGACGCGATTCTTGAAACCGACGATCGTCGCTCCCGTCGCGAGCGCGGTCTTTACGTCGCTATCCGTAATGTCACCGACCGACTTATCCACGATCGCGATACCTTTCTGATCTTTCTCACCGATCCCCGAAAGGACGGCTGCGAGCGCTTCGAGCGAACCCGCATCCGACGCCTTAAGCAGAAGATTCAATTCCTGGCCATTGGCCTTTCCTCCGCCAACTTTCCAAACGTCGCTAATGCCCTTCGTGACCGACGAATGCTTGCAATTTATTGATTCGCCTACCGAAAATTCCTCACCGATCACGGGTAAGTTTTCGAACCCAATGACGATCGCCGGCGCCGACGGCTCAAGTGAATCGGCTACGTGCCCCAAAAAATCTTCAAGTATCTTCACTTTCCCTTCCGCGCTCTGCGTCTGGATCTTGTCGCCGCGACGGAGCGTTCCGTTCTTCACGATCGCGCTCACTTCAAGCCCGCGCCGCGGATCGCGCCGCGCTTCCAAAATATAACCGGATGCCGGGGCTGTAGGATCATACGACAAATCCTCCATATCCGCCGCGAGAAGAACAAGATCAAGTAGAGCATCAACGCCATCGCCGGACTTCGCCGAAATTCCCTGATAGCTCACTGACCCGCCGTAACCTTCCAAAAAAACGCTTGCTCCCATGAGATCGTTTTTTGCCTTATCAATATTCCCGTTGGTCTTATCGATTTTATTGATCGCAACGACGAACGGCGTTTTGGTATCTTCGAGAATTTTGATCGCTTCCTTGGTCTGCGGCTTCACGCCTTCATCTGCGGCAACGACGAGGATCGCGAGATCGGCCGCCTGCGCGCCGCGCGAACGCATGGCCGAAAAAGCCTCGTGGCCCGGCGTATCGATAAAAGTGATCTTGCGGCCGTTACGAACAATCTCGTACGCACCTACCGCCTGCGTGATGCCGCCGGCCTCCCGGGCAGCAACGCTCGCCTTCCGAATATGATCAAGAAGTGTCGTCTTTCCATGATCAACATGGCCCATCACGACCACGATCGGCGGCCTCTGCTTTTTTTCTGCATTTTTCTGCGGATCATTTGACATAACCCGTAGATTTTAGCAGAAAACAGCGAAAAAAGCAATAAAATTATCGGAGTCGAACTCCGATAACTATTTTCGAAATCCGGCATTGATGATCAAATCGAGCAACAATGGGAACGGGATATTTGCAACGGATGCGGCTTTGGGCAACAGGCTCGCCTCGGTCATGCCGGGAATCGTATTGGTTTCTAAAATGTAAAACTTCCCTCCGCTCAGAATAAAATCTGACCGGGACATGCCACAGCAACCGAGCGCGCGGTGCGCACACAAAGCAAGCGTTTGGACCTCCTTAATCTGTTTTTTGGAAATTCTCGCCGGCGTGATCTCCAAACTGCCGCCAGTCGCATATTTCGCCCGATAATCAAAAAATGTTGCTGTTTGTGGAATTATTTCAGTCGGAGGCAATGCAGCTGGATGTCCTTTCTTGTCCTCAATAACGCCGCAGGTTATCTCTGTTCCTTTTATATATTTTTGGATCATGATCCGGCGACATTCCCGAAATGCTTTTTTCAGTGCGGCCGGCATCTCTTTTTTTGTTTTTACAATCGAGATACCGACACTCGATCCGCCGTCGATCGGCTTCACAACAATCGGAAATGAAACGTGAGGTGTTTTTCTTTTCTTATTTTTCCAAACAACATAGGGCGGCACACGCAAACCGCTTGCCTCGTAAACGAGGTTTGCCATCTGTTTATCCGTCGCGAGCGCGGAAGCAAGAACTCCCGCGCCGCCATACGGCAGATCTAACCATTCAAGGAGCGCCTGAATACGACCATCCTCACCAAAAATCCCGTGCAACGCAATAAATACAAAATCGAATTTCTCTCGGCTTATTTTTGTGATCGCAGAACCAAGATCAATTGGTTTTTCTTTCCCGAATTTCCATTTTCCGTCCTTCTGAATAATCACAAGTTGTGCGTCGTATTTTATAGCATCAAGATTTTTGATGATCATCTGAGACGTCTTGAGAGAGACCTCGTGTTCTGACGATAATCCACCGCCAATGACGAGCACTTTCATTCTCTTTTTGAAAGGCAAGGATTTTTTAATCATATTTTCATAATACCAGATTCCCTGTTTCGCTCGAAGCGACCTATTGATTTTTCCTCGAATAAGGTGTATATTCAGAACAGCCTAACGTCATGTATTATACGTGGGGTCAGGTGGGTAGGTGAATGCTATAGGCTGAATTAACTAGCTCACCTCACGGATGGTAAATCGAGTTCAGCAATACTTCATTTTCATGGGGTTTAAGTGCTGAGGACAACAGAGAGGTTAAGCCAAAGACTGGTCATTATCCTTGCTTAATCTACCCAAACCCCCAGCGAATATTCGCTGGGGGTTTAAATTTACCATAGATACAAAATAATAAAATTAAGATAAAATAAAGCTAATATGGAAATAACGCTTTTTGCAGTTATCGTTATCCTCCTCGCCGTTATTGCATGGCGGCTGTTTATGGCACCGAAACCAAAAGAGGACGACCAGGCGTTGGTTCTCCTTCAAAACCAGATGCAGGCAGAGCAAAAACAGCTTCAGGAGAGGCTCAGCGAGCTCACCAAAATGCTTGATGCGCGGCTTGGCGATTCGACGAAGACCATGCTCGCGCAGTCGGATAAGAGCGTACAGATCGTGCGCGAAATTACGAGCGAGATCACAAAAGTACAGGAAGGACAGAAGCAGATCGTGACACTCAATGACCAATTGAAAAATTTGAACGATATTCTAAAGAATACCAAGACTCGCGGTGTGCTCGGTGAGTATTATCTCGAAATGGTTTTGAAAAATGTTCTCTCCCCTGGCGAATATCAGTTACAATATCCTTTCAAGGACAACACTAAAGTTGACGCTGTTATTTTTTATGATGGCTGCGTTATTCCCATCGATTCGAAGTTCAGCTTGGAAAATTACAATCGGCTCGCCGTCGCGACGAATGACGAAGAACGCAAACGATACGAGGACGCATTCCGAAGCGATCTCAAAACCCGCATTGACGAAACCGCGAAGTACATCAAACCCGCCGAGGATACCGTGAATTTCGCCTTTATGTTTATCCCATCAGAAGCGCTCTATTATGATCTTCTTGTAAACAAAGTGGGCTCCGCCGCCGAGCGCGATCTCATCCAATACGCCGCCGAAAAGCGCGTCTACCCCGTTTCCCCCACCACATTCTACGCCTATCTCCAAATGGCACTTCAGGGATTACGCCAGATGGAAATCAACAAATCAACCGAGGTCATCCGCAAAAACGTCGGCGAACTTCAGAAACATCTTGCGCGCTACGAGGAATATCTCGAGAAGATCGGAGCGCACCTCGCGACGACCGTGAACGCTCATGTGACTGCCACCAAGGAGTTCGGCAAGATCAATAAGGACATCGTAAAGATCGCCGGTGCGGAAAAGAAAACGCTGCCCGGCGAAAACGAAAGCGAGTGAGCCAAGGTCGAACATCCGACCGTTGCAATTTCTCCCTCCTTTTGCTACACTCTTGCCTATGGATTTAGCAGTCAAAGAACGCTCTTCGTTCGGAAAGAAAGTGAACGCTCTTCGGCGGGAGGGCTTTATTCCTGCCGAGCTTTACGGTCATGGCGTCAAAAACGTCCATCTTTCCGTTTCGGTAAAAGATTTCGCCAAGATCTATGCATCGGCCGGAGAGAATACGGTCATTACGCTTGCCGTGGGCGGTGAAAAATTGCCGGCGATCATCCACCACGTGGAACGCCATTATATTTCAGGAGCACCGGCGCACGTTGATTTCTACCAGGTGAATATGAAGGAAAAAATAACGGCCTATGTGCCGATCGAGTTCACCGGAGAATCCCCCGCCGTGCGCGAGAAAGGCGCGGTCATCAATAGATCAATGGACGAGATTGAGGTGGAAGCCCTGCCGAACGATCTGCCACACCAGCTGACCGTCGATCTCTCGGCCCTTGACGATATCGATAAGACCATCTACGTCCGCGATATTCCAACTCCGAAGGGAGTCACCTTCCTTGTGGAGGGAGACACGGCGGTCGCGACGGCGGCGGCGCCACGCGTCGAAGAGGAAACTGCAGCACCGGCCGCCGATGTGTCGGCCGTGAAAGTTGAAGCGGAAGAAAAAGTTGCGGAACGCTCAGCCGGAAAAGCAGACGAAGAGAAAAAATAGAATCGAGGTTCGGGATTTCTGATTCGAGCATATATTATTGATCTTTTGTCGCGTATCGCGATTCTTTTTTTGTTGCCATGAATCTGGTACAATGGAATCGTTATGGAGCAACCTGTAAAACCGCGCGTCGCGGGAGACATTGTCCCGCTCCACGCCCGCGGAAGACGATGGAATGCATTTAGCGCCTCTCGATTACGTCTCAATCTCTCATCGTCACAACACACCGCGAGAATCCCGTTCAGGAAGATTATGCGGCCAATCATCATCGTTGCCGCAGTCGCTTTTTTTGTTTTCGGGTCGGCCCTTGCGCCGACGATCTTTACGCGCGCATCGGGAGATACTGCAACCTCCACGGACGCAAGTTCCGTGGAACGCACCCAGCTTGAGAACCAGCTCCAACAGCTTGAAACGCAGATCGACCAATACGAGGGCCAGATATCGAGTTATGAAAAACAGGGAAATACACTCTCGGACCAGATCGGCATCCTCAATGATAAAATCGCGAAGCTGAATCTACAGATCCGCGCCACGAGCCTTACACTCTCCGAATTAAACCAGAGCATCGCACAGACCCAATCGCGGATCACGGTGACACAGGCGGATATCGTGAATAAGAAAACGGCACTCGGTAATCTGATCCAAAACCTCTACGAGAACGATCAGGTCAACCTGATGGAAATGTTCCTGAAAAATCCCCATCTGTCCGATTTTTGGAACGACACCCAGAATATCTCCCTGCTCCAGGATAACCTCCGCGTGGCCGTAGAACAGGTGACTGACCTGCAGGGCCAGCTCCAGGATCAGGAACAGCAGTTTGAAGCGTCGAAGGCTGACACGGTGAGCATCGCGACGTACCAGCAGGCGCAGGCGAGCGAAATCGCGAGCACCAAGAGCCAGAAGAACCAATTACTAAGCGAAACCAAGGGCCAGGAATCGAAATATCAAACGCTTTTAAAACAAACCCAGGCGACGGCGGCGCAGATCCGAAATCGCATTTTCCAATTGCTCGGCGGCGGGCAGTTATCCTTTGAGGACGCGTATCAATATGCGGAGGTCGCATCAAACGCAACCGGCGTCGACCCATCGCTCATTCTCGCGGTGCTCGACCGGGAATCGGCGCTTGGCCAAAATGTCGGGCAGTGTAGCTACCAAACAGCAATGAGCCCTTCGAACATTCCTCTCTTTCTCCAGATCACTCAGCAGCTCAACCTGAATCCGGACGAAATGATGGTTTCTTGCCCGAATGCGGACGGCGCCTACGGCGGCGCGATGGGACCGGCGCAATTCGTGCCGTCAACCTGGGAACTCTACGCCCAGGATGTTTCAAAAATAACCGGCGACAATCCTCCGTCGCCCTGGAGCAATGCAGATGCCTTTGCGGCAACCGGTTCCTATCTCCAGGATGCCATGTCGGGATGCAAAGCAACCTACAAGGCCGTGGCGAGCATCGAGCGTTGTACGGCAGCGAAATATTATGCAGGAAGCCGATGGCAGAACTATCTCTGGACCTATGGTGAAGCCGTCGTTGAACGCGCTCAATCCTTCGCACAGGATATCGCGACCATCACTTCTTGAGGAGGAATGGAGAGCACATGGATCTTAGAGCTGAATTCCCCAAGCCGCCTCGAGGGCGCGAAGGTGGTCAGGGTTTTTGCGCTTGATATACTCAATGACCTTACCGCGTATCCGTTTTTCCGAAACAGCGACTCCATTCCTGGCGGCAAAATCCAGAATACGCTGATAGGCCGATGCCGTTTCGTCCCGTGAAGAAACCATCAGTTCAATTTCCAGGAGAGCATATCCAAAATCGACCTCATCAACGTCTATATGAAAACCGTCTTTTTCATATTTCGATCGCGTCGTCGTGATCGTAGCGAAGGGAAAATATCCAAGCGATAGAAGCAACGGTTCAAACGGCCCGTCGCCTGAAATGCCGAGCTTGGCAGAAATTGCCGCGTCGTCCTCGATCTCATCGTACGCCGTCATGTCCCACTTTTCGTTTTTGCCGCTGACCGGAAATTTCAACTCGAATTTTCCGGCACGCGAGCGCAGCCAAATATCCTTTTTAGTAAGCACGTAATCCGCCGTGTCATAGTAAATATCGGTAAACTTTTTTTCGCCTAAAAAACGGGCTCCTGCCGTTAGGCGCGCGAGTTCGTCTTTTTGAACCGCAAACTTCTTTTCGACCTCGATCATATTGTGAATATCTTTAAAAGCATGGATCCTCGCCGTTGCGAGGATGACTTTGAAAAATCGCGACGTAGTCGCGATTTTTCAAAGTCACTTCTTCCTTCTCCTGAGAAATGCCGGGATATCCCATGAATCATCGTCCCGGTCATCCTTACTTTCCTTGATGTTTCTGATATCTTTTTTCTTATCATCACCCGACACCGGACCCGATTTCATCGAGCCTCCGCCAAAAGAGAGTGGCGTTCCTTCTTTTTCCGAAAACTCCCGTGGAGAGGCATTGTTTGCCGCCATATCTTTCGATTCAGTAAGCGGGGAAACGAACGTTTTCTTGATAAGCGGCGCATCTCCTGATGATGACCCGCTTGAGAACATCGAGTGGCGCTCCCCGAAATGGCTGCTCGCCGCGCCGAAAAGCATTGAGGGCTGGCCGTTACTGCCATTGAAACCGCTCGCAATGATCGTAATTTTCACCTGGTTCGGTTTTAGATTCTTATCATAATACGCACCGAAGATGATGCGCGCGCCGGGGTCGGCTGTCTGCGCAACAAGCTTCGCTGCCTCGTTGATCTCCGTCATCTTAAGATCCCTGCCGCCTGAGATGCCAAGAAGCACGGCCTTCGCACCCTCAGGGCTCGCCTCGAGAAGCGGCGAATGGAGCGCCATGTTCACGGCGTCCGTCGCGCGATTCGCGCCCGACGCCACACCGACACCCACGATCGCGATACCCGCATCAAGCATGATATTTTTTACATCGGCGAAATCAACGTTGATAATGCCCGGCATCGCGATGATCTCCACGAGCCCGTTCAGGGCATTTCGCAGAACATCGTCGATCGCCTCGAACGCCTTGAGGATCGGCGTGTCTTTCCCGATAACATTGAAAATACGATCGTTCGGCACAACGATCAACGCGTCAACTTTATCCTTCAATTTCATGAGCCCTTCGGTTGCGATACGTTCGCGCTGTACGCCTTCAAAACCGAATGGCTTGGTAACAACGGCAACCGTCAAGGCTCCCGCCTGCTTTGCGGTCTCGGCGACAACCGGCGTTGCACCGGTTCCCGTCCCGCCGCCAAAACCGGCAGCAATGAACACGAGGTCGGCTCCCTTCACGATTTCCGCGATCTCCGAGCGATTCTCTTCTGCTGCTTGCTTACCGAGATCTGGATTCATCCCCGTGCCGAGGCCCCGCGTTAAATTTTTTCCGATGTACAATTTCTGTTTGACGTCGCAATGATCAAGATCCTGGTGGTCGGTATTGATCGCGATGAAGTCGACGCCGCGGAAAAAATCCCGCGCCATCCGGGCAACCGCATGCCCGCCGCCGCCGCCGATACCGATCACTTTCACATTTGCGGCCAGTGGCTGAAACCCGCTATCGCCCGATGATATTTTTCTGCCCACTACATGCCGCGTCCCTCCTGTTGATTTTTTCTTTTTCATGGAAATAGTTTAACAGAATTTTCTTTAAAAAGCTCCCTGTGTAAAACCGCGTTGAGACCACATCGGCAGGGCTTTTAAGGCGAAAAATAGCTGAAAATGCTCCGCAAGCCGCGGATGGCGGAACCACGCGCGCCACCTTCTTTGCTCCAGCCAGAGGCATCGGTGCCCCAGAGCACCAAGCCAAGCGCGCCCACAAACTCGGGGTCTTCGAGATATTCCTTGAAAGCGCCGCCTTCATCCAGCCATTCCTCCGTGAGCGTCGAACCGATCTGCGCAGAAAGGCGCATATTTTGTTTTGCGAGGTCGGTAACACCGGGAAGCTTTGCGCCGCCGCCCACGATGACCGCACCGCCCGGAAGCTCCGCATACTTTCGATGCGACTTCAGTTCAGCATTTATCAGATCAAAAATCTCACCCATCCGCGATTCGATGATATCGGCGATAAAACGGCGCGAGACCGGACCCTTGGCGTCGGGCACCAGCTTCGTGATGTCGACGAGGTCCTTGGCATTCACGTCCCGCGACACGGCATTGCCGTATGCCAGCTTGATCTCCTCTGCGGCATCGATCGGAATTTTGAGGCCGATCGCAAGATCGTTCGAAATATTCCCGGAACCAACCGGAAATTTCATCACACCGATAAGCTTATTCTCTTCGTACACGCTCATGCCAGTGGTGCCAAAACCGATGTCGACCAGCACGACGCCGAGATCGCGTTGCCGCTTCGAGAGCGCCGCGCGCGCGGCGACAAGCGGAGAAAAAACCAGGCCACTAATCTCTCCGCCAGCCAGCTCGACCGATCGGATCAAATTTTTCACGTGCGGCGAAAAAGCGTCCACAATCACGCTCTGCACCTCAAGCCGGCTGCCTGAAAGGCCAAGCGGATCCGTAATATCCCCCACGCCATCCACTACAAACTCGCGCGTCAGCGTGTGGACGATCATCCGATTCTGCGGCAAGTTCACTGCCTGGCTTGCCCGCACCGCGCGGTCGATGTCGTCCTGATAAATTTCTGCGTCGGCGCGTGAGACCGCGACGATGCCGCGCGAGACCTGCATGTTCACCTGCGACGTGCCAATGCTCAAATAAATATTTCTGGTCGCCGACTTTGAAAATTTTTTTATCTCGGCAAGCGTGCGGTTCACGGTGCGTGAAACCTCGACGACGTCGATCACGGCGCCACGGCGCAGGCCGCTGCAAGATTCCTTCGCGGCGTGGACAAGAGAAATTTTCCCGCCGACCTGTTCACCAACGGCAACTTTGACCGATGACGTTCCAATGTCGATCCCCGTGATCATGCCGCCGCGAATTTTCTTCCATGCCATGCCTTAATGGTATCACAAAGAGCTAATAGAACACACTGTGCATGGCTTTTTTATCCAACACGGCCATCAGGAAACCAGAAGTTTGGTCGCTAGAACATTGACTCTTGGCGGCTGGGTGGTTTTTCCTTTTTCTTTTTGGAATTCACGAACGGTGCGTTCCCTTTTTCAAATCGTTTGAGCAAAGTGACAAATCCTTCTTTCTGAAAATACGATTCGATCGAAGGAGTTGCGTCCGAGACCGCAAGATCGGAAATTCCGCATAGCGCAAGCGGAACATTCCTTTCCAAGATGACCAATTTTTTTGAAAACTTCGCTTCTTCTTCGTGCTCGCGGCCACCGAGGTGCGCCACCAGTTTCGGATCGTTCGGAATGGCTTTCCAGATATTTTCGATATTCCCGAATTTTTGAATAAGTTCCGTCGCGGTCTTCGGCCCCACGCCGGAAACTCCTTTGATATTGTCCGAAGCGTCACCGACGAGCGCTTTATAATCCACCATCAAATTCGGCGCGAAGCCGTATTTCGCGATGACCGCTTTTTCGTCGTAGGTTGTCGTGTCGCTCACTCCTTTATTAAAAGTCCTCACGACCACTTTATCGTCCTCGACAAGCTGGAGGGTATCGCGGTCGCCCGTCAGAATGACGACCTGCACATCGGGCTCCTTTCTGAATTTTTCCGCCAAGGTCGCAATGAGGTCGTCAGCTTCGAATCCCGGCTTCTCGAACGTCGTTATGCCAAACGCTTCAAAGAGATGATGCGCCTCGATGATCTGTGTGATGAGATCATCGGGTGCCGGCGGGCGCTGAGCTTTGTATTCGGCATATTCTTTTTTACGGAAGGTTGGCTCAGGCCGGTCGAACAGTGCCGCGGCATACGCCGGTTTTTCCTCCCGCCATAATTTGAGGAGAATGCTCGCGATGCCGTAGAGTGCGCCGGTCGGTTCGCCGGACGGCCCCGTGAACGGCGGCAGGGCATGGAACGAACGGTGGATGACGGAGTTCGCGTCGATGAGCAGTAATGTTTTCATCTCGACGAGTTATTGCGGCGTACTGCTCGCGGCCGATCCCTGTTCGGAAAACGTCATGGAAAACGAATATGATGACCCACTGCCCTGAATCCCCGCCAGAGGAAGGTTCACGGCACCAAAACCAGGCATCTGCCCGATCGACGACTTGAATGCAAGAATTGCGTCCTCGGATTGTGACTGGCCCGCGATCAAAATGGGCTCATCATCGGATTGCAACGTGATGCGCGTGATGGTCACGTCATTGCTTGCTGCTGCATTCGAAATGGCGTTGATAACCACATATCGCGGCGTCGAAGATGCCTCCACGGATGAAATCATAGCGACAGAACTATTGAACGCCGTAGCCCGGGACATCAGATCGGACATCTCCTTGGCATTCGCTCCTTCCGAAATGACGGCCGCGGAATACCCTATCGTGCCATTCTGCGCCGTTCGGAGAAAAACATCGGCAAGAACGAACGTGGCGAATAAGATGCCGAGAACAACCGGGATCGTCACGCGCCAGAACGATAGAAAATCGACGACCCTGCTGTTTTCAAGTATTTCCTTCGCTCCGTCGCCAAGAAAGGTTATTTCCCGATCTTTCCCCCTTGGTACGGCGCCACGCAACCCCGATCCCAGGGCGACAATCCACGCATCGGGAACTCCGCCGACGGCATCTTTCAAAAGGAATATTGGCATCGGCTCCGCCGCTGCGATGGCGGCGCGCGCCTCGGCAATGAAGGAGTCTCCGGCAAGTCCGATGGCAGCCATCGGTTCGGTCCAATGCTGGCGGTAAAAATTCATGACTTGATGCAAATCAAGCGTGAAGGCCTGCGTAAATCGATCAAATAATATTTCTCCTTTTTCGTCCGTCATATCCTTCCATGGATTCATATATTCAAAACAAAGCCTCCCGTGCCGGACGATGATAAAATCAAGCCCGCTATCATCAATGATAGCAATGAGGTAAGGCTTCTCAAGATCGAGGCCGGAACCATACTCGCGGACCATTCGGGCAACGGCCAGTGCTTTTGACTCCACCGTGATCGCGACGAAACCGGCAGAGAAGAGAGCTCCGGTCATGACGTCGACCATGGCGCGGTCGGCGAATGCGCCCAGGACCTCGGCGCGTCCCGCGGCTTCATCCCGACTGATGATTTCCCAGCCCGAATAAGCTTCTGCTGCGTCGACCGATGAAGACATCTGTAAATTGAGCTTCATCGCCGTATTAAAACTTTCCCCGGTGAGAAGCGGCAGATTGAATATCTGATTATAGATCGATGCGGCACCAAGGGAGACAATCACATGCATCACGCTATCCTTCTTTGCAAATTTGGGGACCTGGGATCGAAGCGCAACGAGCGCCGCAATAAAGGCAGCCTTGTCGTTGATCTTGCCCCCTTCGCAAACTCCGGGCTCGATGCGAACCGCATAAAACTGCCACGCCATGCCATCGAAATAAGCGAGGCGCAGCAACTGATCGGTCACTTCAAGGCCTCCCACGACGGGACGGATATGGAGAAAACGCAGCAGCTTCTCTGCAAGTCCGCCTGCCTCCTTCACCCTGTTTCCAGTTTGTGTTTCGTTATTGGACATCTTGCCATAAAACCGATGTAACTTGTCCCGTCGACGAATTAACCGCGAACACCGCATTTATTTTACGTGTACGGCCACCGATGGTCGCAATCGAAAGCACGGTCGCTTCACCGGTCGACGGGCTATTCTGCGTCACGGCAACCGTGGCGCTTCCCTCCGGCATCGTGACCGTATAGCCCCCCGATGAAAAAGAGCTTGCGCGAACCAGCCTGAGGTAGGCATCGTTCGCTCCCGCCGTCGCGACGGATTCAGCCCGATCGGATGCCTGTAGGCCGTAACCGCTGTCAACGAACGTCGCCGCGAAAACGGCGACCGCCGCAGCGATAACGATCAGAACGCCGCCGATAACAAGGACGGTTGATAAAAACGCCTGACCTTCGACATTTTTTTTCGAGGCATGATCCTTGCTCACCTTCCTATTATAGCACTACCTTCCGCCTATTGCCCTGTCGTAGAAGCGGAACTGGAACTTATCGAAAGAAGTTCTACGGTAAAATGCAATGTCGCATTCGGAGGAATGGCCGTCGTCGGAGGATTGGCGCCATATCCCAGCTCCGGCGGGATCACGAGCTCACGCTTACCGCCAACTTTCATGCCGACGAGGCCAAGGTCCCACCCTTTGATGACCTGATTCGCACCAACCGTAAAACTGAATGGCTGGTTGCCGTGCAATGACGATGCATCGAAGACCGTCCCGTCATCGAGCGAACCCGTGTAAAGCACGCTCACGGTATCGCCGTTCTGAACTGCGGCACCCGTACCGGTAGCTACGTCCGTGATCTTAAAATTTTGCATGATAGTTTGTTGGGCCGCATTTTGAGCTGCGATCGCCACCGCTCCGGCCTGCGCCTGGGCCTGATTATTTTCTTGTTCTTGCTTTGCATCATACCAAACCCCCGCCCAGATGAGAACTCCTGCGAGAACCACAAAACAAATAGTGATGATTATTTTCTTTTGCATAGTTTTGTAAGGTAATTTTCAACGAATGCTCGTAAATTGCTAAATTGAAAATTGTTAATTTATCTTCGCTCCTGGCGGCACCTCTTTTTCGACCGCGAGCACGACGGGCTCGCCGTCTTTGCCGTGCGCCGCGAGGATCATTCCCTGACTCTCCATTCCCATCATCATGCGCGGCTCGAGATTCGCAATGATGACGGCCTCCCGACCAATAAGATCTTCCGGCGCATACCATTTTGCGATGCCGGAAAGTATCTGCCGTGTCTCACCGATATCGACTGATAACTTTAAAAGCTTCTCTGACCCTTCAACCCGCTCGGCGGTGAGAATCTTCCCGACCCGCAAATCCGCCTTCTGAAACTCCTCGATCGTCATAAAAGACATGATAGCAAAAACAATTACCGGAGTCGAGTTCTGATAAATTGACAACCCATCTGCGAAACAAGTATCCTCTAAATTAGTTTAATTCAAAAATTTCATCACAAAAGGGTATGTTTCATGAAAATAGATTGGTTGCTCCTGACGGTGGTCGCCATTGCATTGATTCTTTATATCACGTCCTCCTTCCTAATGGCGTTTCGACGTAATTCCTGCATCCAGGGAAAGCTTCTTCCTCTGTTCAGCCTTATTCTTATGGGCATTGGAATAGTTTGTCTTTCTTACGTCGTAATAAAAATGGATTCGGTGGAGGCTACCTGGCTCGTGAAACTAATATCGATCGGGGCGATCGTGGGCCTGAATGCCCATCTGGTCTGGGATGAAATCCAGATTGTGCGCGGAAGGGTGCCTATCCCGAAAAATAAGAGTTTTCCATAAAAGCGATGCAAAAAAATTATTTTGTATCGCTTTTTCTATTTTTCATATGATATCAATCCTCGGCCGGCTCGGTGACAGAACAAAACTTCATATTCAACAATCACAAAAGATGCGGCAGTAAAAATACAGCCCCCTTACTATGGAAATCACCTGCCAATTATTTACACTCGCCTAAAATTTTTTCCAAGTTTTCTAAGTAGCAATTTTGTAACTTTTCGAAATTTGCCAATGCCGCCACCGTTTCTACCCCATGGCGATGAATCACCTCTCCTGTTTCGTAATATGCCCCTTGCACAAAGAACGCCCCACTCTTTTCACTAACGTCAATAACTATCTTTTTTATTTTTCCAAGCATTGGGAGGTCCTTAAAACGACCCGCGCCATGATCCTCGGCCCGTTTAGCAACTTCTTCAAAAGGTTCGAAAGTGTCGTTTATATTGTCGAATGACTTCGCCTCCAAACCTGCCGGCGTTATCATCCCATTGGTTTCATAATCTTTATCATCATCATTAAAAATGATCCTATCGAACAGACCATCACTATTTTCATCAAAATACCGAACCGACGCATTTTTGTTCTCGACTATAATCCATGGCTTTTCCCGAGAATCGAGAGATCCCCCCATTGTAATAACGCGCTCACCAAGTGGGCTTATGAATTCCCTTATTGGTATTCCGTTAATGTTGCCTTCTCCACCTTTCTGGATTACAAAATCTTCTAATTTTTTCTCTTCGTCTGCGGTTTTTATTTTAATCTGTTCAATCTCGCCCTTCAGTTTTTTGATAATCTCCGGGTTCTCTTGAGCAACTCCCTCCCTAACGCTGAAAAGATTAAGGAGGGCTACCATTGCAATAAGCTCGCCGATTTTCTTAATCTTTTCTTTTACGGGATGGCTTTCATTTTTCGATACTTCCCCACCTTCTATTGATACTTTTTCCATGTTATTTATTATAGTACCGTCACATAGGGAAGGCGAACAAAACAGCAGTGACGCGCGACACTGAAAATACGCGAACTACGGCATATAAATAATTGCGATTGCAAAGAACGGATAATGATTTTGGACAGTAAGACCGGCCTGGCGGCCCTGGAGCGCTGTCCAAAATCATCATCCGTTCTTTAATCAAGTTGTCGCAGTTAATGTCCGTAGTACGAACCTATTTTACCGAAAATCCGAGGGGTTA
>CAYUBE010000007.1:0-35752 GCA_964442965.1 uncultured Candidatus Saccharibacteria bacterium | reverse complement strand
ATTTGTAGGTCATCGGGTAACACCAGAGTGTCACCGATGTATCTCATCTTCCGCAAGTTTGAACCAGTTTTCCCAAAACAGGAGTATAATGAAAGTATGCTTCCACAAGACATTAAAAACTATGCATCGCAGTTTGCGTGGACTCCGGTTTTGGAGAATGCCGGAAAACTGAGGAAAAAGTTCAGTAAATTCATCGTTGTCGGCATGGGCGGGTCGCATTTGGCTGCCGATATCCTGAAAGCGTGGCATCCGGAGCTGGATTTGATCGTTTGGTCAAACTACGGACTCCCCAGATTAAATGAAAAAACGCTTAAAGAAAGCTTGATCATTTTGAGCTCGTATTCCGGTAACACCGAGGAGACGCTCGACGCATTTGCCGTTGCAACTGCGAAGCGCTATCCCGTGGCGGTCGTCGCGGCGGACGGCAAACTTATTCGCTTAGCTCAGAAGGCGAACGTGCCGTACATCAAAATGCCGCATGAAAATATCCAGCCGCGTATGGCGCTTGGATTCAGCTTAATGGCGATGCTTGCCGTGATCGGCGAAAAAACGTGGATGCTTGAGGCGCGCGAACTCGCGAAACAGCTTCATCCGGCGCGCGAAGATCGCCGTGGACAGGACCTCGCAAAGCGGCTCTACGGATCGGTGCCCGTTATTTATGCGTCCGCGAAAAATGCCGCGGTTGCCCATAACTGGAAGATAAAGTTCAATGAAACCGGAAAGATTCCTGCTTTTGCGAATGTGGTGCCGGAACTGAATCATAACGAGATGACGGGATTTGATGCCAAGGAAAAAGCCGTCTCGCTTTCCCGTGGGTTCCGATTTATTTTTTTGAAGGACGGCATGGATGACCGCCGCATTCTAAAGCGCATGAGCGTTCTCGAAAAGCTGTATCATGATCGCGGTTTCAAAGTGGAGATTGTTCTTCTGCAGGGCAAAAACGAAATCCAAAAAATTTTTAACGCACTGATCCTCGCCGACTGGACGGCGTATCATACTGCTATGCTCTATGGCGTCGATCCCGAACAGGTTCCGATGGTGGAAGAATTCAAGAAACTGATTATAAGCAAGGAGCAAAAATAATGAGTTGTAGCGGCTCATTAAATTTCTCTTAAAAGAATCTTGCGGTTATCGCGCCGTGTTTTAAGATGGCAGGATGGGTATGGTAAAAAAGCTTTTTCTCTTCGGCATGGTCGGCGTTGCGGGTGTTCTTGTTGGTTATGAAACAGCCGGACCAGTCACCCTGCGGGATTTTACCGTTCTCTATAGTTTGGACGAAAAACAGAACGATCAGGCGGTTGTAAATCTCATTGATAACGCGAATAAGTATGTATATTTTGCGATCTATGAGTTTACCAAGGAGAATATTGCGAACGCTTTAATCCAAGCAAAAGAACGCGGGCTTGAGGTTCAGGGGATCATGGATGCCGGCCAGTCGCGGGATGGAGCCCAGGCACGCATTGTACAAGAATTGGAACAAGCCGGCATTTCTGTTGAATTCCAAAAACACGCACCGGGGATTATGCACCTTAAAATGCTTGTTACGGACAATGCCTATGCTCTGGGCAGTTACAACTGGACCGAATCGGCAACCACATTGAACGATGAGGTTCTTGAGGTCGGCACCGCAGAGGCGTTACGCGAAGAATATCTGGATATTATTGAAAAGGTTTTAGGGGCGAATCGATGATATAATCATTTCATGCCGTTTATTTCCAGATCGAAGCAGATTTCCTGGACGCGCCACGCGCAGGCGAAGATGGCATTTTACCGGCTGTCCGAACAGCGGGTCATGCGTGTGATCCACTCGCCGAAACGGATCGAAGAAGGCGTCGCACCGAAAACCGTCGCCATGATGCAGCCGGTTTCCGTACGTACCCGCACGGAAACTGTCCTGAGTGAGGCTCCGCAACGAAATGCGGAGCGGAATCGGAGGATGCCTCTGCGTTTCAAGTCGGCCGTGCCATTGGAAGGAAACAATATGAAACCAAAGGAATCCTGGTCTCAGGAAATATGGGTCATGGTGCAGGATCTCGGGAAACAGCGGAAGATCATCAGCGCATGGCGATATCCCGGCATGACGCGGCCGAAGAGCGACACTGCGATGGATGCGTTACGGAGGGAATACAGGGAGTTTCTCAAAGGAAAAAATTGAAAAGAGATATTGTGTCGTAGTGTTGTAGGGTTGTAATGGATATAATATTGGAGGATTAAAACCATTATAGTCTTACAACACTACAACACTAAACATGTTCATCACCAGTCCTTCATTCCAAAATGGCGCACAGGTTCCCAAGAAGTTTACCTGTGACGGCGGCGACATCAATCCCGAACTTCAAATCCAGAATGTGCCGGAGGGTGCCGTGAGCTTAGCGCTCGTTATGCATGATCCCGATGCGCCGCGATCGGGCGGTTTCACGCATTGGCTGGTCTGGAACATTGACCCTAAGACAACGCTCATCAAAGAAGAGAGTGTTCCGCCCGGTGCTGTTGAGGGAGCAAACGGAAGTCACTCGACCCAGTATGTCGGACCCTGTCCTCCTCTCGGTCACGGTGTTCACCATTACTATTTCAAACTTTATGCGCTCGATAGTATGCTCGACCTGTTGCCTGGAGCAGAGTTGCTCAATATGGAAGCAGCCATTGCCGGACACATTCTCGCCGAAGCGGAATTAGTGGGAACGTATGAAAGAAAATGATGCATAAATCTTGATTCATAGATTTATGCTATACTATACTCTATGGAAGATATGCCATCATCTGGAAAAACGGACCTTGATCTCGTTATTGCCGCGCTCGCCGAGGACCACGGTGCTTTTTCGCTCCTCGTCGAACGCTACGTGAGCCCTATTTACAAGTTTTCTTACCGTTATGTGCGGAACGGACCGGATGCCGAGGATATCGCTCAGGAGACCTTCCTCCGCGTTTGGAAGAATTTAAAAAAGTTTGATCAGTCCAAGAATTTTAAGACGTGGCTTTTTGCCATCGCGAAAAATGCCTCGCTTGATTTCTTAAAGAAAAAGAAAACCCTGCCGTTTTCGTTGTTAGGAGAAGAGGATGATGCTATTGAAGCCATTCTTGCGCCATATGTCGCTATCGCAGACACTTCGGATGCCGCGTTTGACAGGGGTCTTCTCAAAAAAAATTTTGATCGGGTGCTCGCTGAATTGCCGGAGCGATACCGTGATGTTATGGTCATGCGGTATACCGACAATCTGAAATTCAGGGAGATCGCTGAGCGCCTTCACGAACCGGTTGATACGGTGAAAAGCCGTCATCGCCGAGGCCTCGCACTCTTGAAGAATATGGTGGACGGAGAGGAATTTGCGATCAACCATTGACGCCGTCCATTGCACCAAAAGGATCAAGGGGGCCGTATTATGTGACAGAACTTGCCCCGGAGACGTTTTCGGACGGTTTTTACCCGGGGCGGGTTCTACTATTATCATGCAGAATACGCAGAACGATCGCAGTAACAAAATTCTTTGCAATGCTCCCGAGCCTCCCGTGAACCTCACGGCGAGGATTTTGCGTTCGATCGAAAAAGAGGAACGAAAAAAAGCCTTTCGACAGGTTGTTGTTTCGGGTATGTTCCTTTTTATATCTCTTGGGGCAACCATCATGAGCACGATGGATTTTGATAACGAACTTTCGCGGTCAGGTTTTCTTTCTTTTATATCCCTCTTCCGCTCCGACTTCTCGTTTGCCATTGCGAATATCCACGAGGTATTCTTATCTCTCGCTGAATCGTTTCCGGCGATATCCGCGGCGTTCTGTCTCGCGAGTATTGGTTTTGCGATCTGTTTTGCTGCGCGTCTTATAAGTAAAGCGCTGGTCGTACGCCATAGTAAATTTACCGCTCCCTCATTTTCATGAAAGATATCCTGAAGTCGCGATGGGTACGATGGGCAGGAGGGATTCTCTCGGTTATTGTCATTTTTTTTCTGGGATTTGGATTGGGTGTTTCGGTAGGCTATCAGAAGGCCATTTTCGCGTCGGAATGGGGGAGGAATTATGAGGTTAATTTTTCGGGTCCGTATCCCCGCGGGATGATTCCGCAAACGGGGGGCGGAAGCATGCATGGTGCCGTGGGAACGGTCATTGGCGTTGCGAGCTCGACGTTTTCCGTAAACGACGGTGACAATGATGAACAGTCGATTGTGGTGGCGCCCGATACCATCATTAAAAAGATGGACGAAGTCATCCCTCTCGGTGCCCTCATGGTCGGCGACCGTGTGGTTGTCATTGGCGCACCGAATACGGAAGGTCAGGTCGAAGCGCATTTTATAAGGGTATTCCCTGCGCCCGGGCCGGGTAGCGGAAGTATGGTCCAGCCTTAGCTGCGTGGGAGTTTTCCATTCCGGGTTTACAAAATATATTCAAGGTTGGATCCGGTCAACCGTACATCACCTCATCTATGTTCAAAAAAATTTTATCTTTCATCACTGGCCATAAAATAATCAGCATCGTCGGCGCAATTGTCCTTGTCGGCGGCGGATATTGGTGGTACGCCTCTTCCCGACCCAGCGGCGCGGTCACGAAGTATGTCGTGGAAAAGGCGACGACCGGAACCGTCATTGCGTCGGTTTCGGGAAGCGGCCAGATGCAGGCACTGACGACGATCGGCGTAAAGCCCCAGGTCACAGAAACCGTGACAGGGATTTCCGTGAAGGTGGGCGATCAGGTTACGGCGGGTCAGCTGCTCGTCACGCTTGACACAACGAACGAAGCTCGTGCGCTCGCACAAGCAAAGCTTTCACTGCAATCATCTGAACTTTCACTTTCGAAATTGACCGAGGCGCCGGCGACCACGACGCTTCTTCAGGATCAAAACGGGGTTACGCAGGACGAGCAGAATGTCGTTGCGGCATCCTCGACGCTCGAGAAGGATTACCAGTCAGGATTTGATTCGGTGTCAAGTGCATTCGTTGATTTTCAGACCGTGATGGCCGGGTTAAAATCGTTTGTGACGGGAAATGACATTTCCAAATCGCAGAACGATCCCGATGCATACGTTAACCTCATGCCAAGCTATCTCACCACGTCAGCATTGCCCTACCGGGACGCCGTTCTCGCATCCTATACCGCCGCCTCTGCGGCATATGAACAGAACCTCGCGGATTACTATGCGGCTAGCCGGACGTCCGATCCGGCGACACTCGACGCCCTCTTTGCGGAAACGTACCATACCTCGCAAACCGTGAGTGAATCCGTGAAATCGATAAAAGATCTTCTGAACTATATCGTTAACAATTATCCGACGGGAAATGGTTTTCAATTGCCCACCATCACAAATACGTTCCAGACCAACATGAGCGGTTACACCAATACGGTGAGCAGTGATGTTTCGTCGCTCGCGAACACGGTAAATACAATCAGCAATGACAAGACGAGCCTCACGAATGCCAGCCTTTCTCTGAACGAGGCAAGTTCGTCGCTTGCCACGCTTCTTTCTGGCCCTGATCCGATCGACGTTCAGTCAAGTCAATTATCGATTCAGCAACAAGAACTTTCTCTACAGACGGCACAGACGAATCTCGACGATTGTTATATCCGTGCCCCGATTGACGGCGTCGTTTCGGCGATTGGCGCCGTAGTGGGCGAAGACGTGCCGTCGCCTGCGGTTACCATTGTCGGACAGAGCCAGGTTGCCGAAGTGACGCTGAACGAGATTGATGCTGCCAAGGTGCAGGTTGGCGACAAGGCGACGATGACCTTTGATGCGTTACCTAACCTCTCAGTTGCTGGCCAGGTCGTCGAGCTTGATCCGGTGGGGACGGTGAGTCAGGGCGTCGTCGATTACAATGCGCAGGTGGCGCTTGCACAATCGAATGATCAGGTAAAACCCGGCATGAGCGTGACGGCAAATATCGTGACGCAAGCCGATCAGGATGTCATCACGGTGCCGAATGCGGCGGTGACCACGCAGGGAAGTTCGAGTTACGTTCTCGAGCCGTCATCTCCGGTTTCTGACGCCGAGATCGCTTCGTCGAGCGCTGGTGGGATTGTGCTTCTGGAAGCGCCGCGCCTCGTTCCGGTAACGGTCGGCATCGCGAACGACACCGAGACGGAAATAACATCCGGTATGCAAGTAGGCGATCAGATCATCGCACAGACCATAAAATCAACGACGGGTACCACGGGAGCATCAGCATCGGCCGGTTCGACACTAAACACGAGTGCGCTTCGGACGCTTGGCGGCGGTGGTGGTTTCGGCGGCGGTGGTGGTGGCGGTGGCGCGAGGGTGGCCGTGCCATAAAGCCGAAGTTCGACTTTGCTTCGAAGTCGAACTCCAATCATCAGGAAAAATCCTATGAAAAAAATCATCGATTGCCGGAATATCACAAAGTCTTATGCGAACGGGGAGATGACTACCCAGGTCTTGAAGGGAATAACATTCTCCGTGGACGAGGGCGAGTTTGTCGCGATCATGGGGCCGTCGGGTTCCGGCAAGTCGACCCTGATGCATATTTTAGGAGCACTCGATACGCCGACGAGCGGCGATTACTTTCTTGACGGCAAAAACGTGGCGAAGCTCTCGGAGAACGAACTTGCTGATATCCGTATGGAGAAGATTGGATTTGTGTTCCAGTCGTTCAATCTGCTTCCGCGCACGACGGTTTTGCGGAACGTCGAATTGCCGCTGATCTATGCCGGCGTTCCCAAGGAGGTGCGCGCGAAAACCGCCGAGAAGGCGCTTCGCGATTCTGCGTTTCCGGAGGATGCGTGGCAATACCATTCAAACCAGATCTCGGGCGGCATGATGCAGCGGGTTGCGATCGCGCGGTCGCTCGTGAACGATCCGGCGATGATTCTCGCTGACGAGCCGACCGGCAATCTTGATTCAAAGACGGGCGATGTTGTACTCCATACGTTCCAATCGCTCAATATGGAACACGGGAAAACCGTCGTGCTTATCACGCACGAGCAGTATGTCGCGGAGCACGCCGACCGGATCATCCATATTCTCGACGGTAATATTTTGAAAGATGAGGCAAACCATCATAAGCGGGTTGCGGGAAAAGAAGCAGCCATAAAATGATTCTTGAATCATGAATCGAGATTCATGATTCAGTAATAAAAAAATGCAATTCAGCGATCTTATTGAGGAAGTTTATAACGCGATCACCGTGAATAAGGTGCGTTCAGGCCTCACGATGCTTGGCATCGTGATCGGCATCGCGTCAGTGATCGCAATGGTGGCAATCGGTGCGGGAACGCAGGCGTCGGTTCAGGCGAGCATCCAATCGCTCGGCGCGAATCTTTTAATGGTGACGCCGCTTTCCCAAAGGACGATCGGAACGACCGTGAGCTCCGGTTACGGAAGCGCCGAAACGTTGACACCCGACGATGCCACGGCACTGGCGGCGTTACCGGGCGTTGCTGCGGTGGCTCAGGAGATCTCGGGGCGATATCAGGTGGTCTACAAAGGAGAGAATACGAATACGACAGTCATGGGAACGGTGCCGTCCTATCTGCAGGTCAGGAATGTGCAGTTGGACCAGGGCTCGTTTGTCACCGATTCCGATGTTTCAAGTGCAAATCGTATCGCGGTCATCGGGCCGACCGTGCTTCAGACTCTTTTTGCGCCCTCGGCGAACGCGAGTGCCACGGACGACATGGCGATCGGCCAAGTGATCAGAATTAAGGGCAACGATTTTACGGTGGTGGGCGTTACGGTGGCGAAGGGCGGCAGCGGTTTTGCGAGCCAGGACAATTATATCTACGTGCCCTATACGGCCGCACAGCATTATCTTTTGGGGAATCTCACCTATCTGACGGAGGTCGATATGGAGGTGCAGGACCAGGGGTCCATGTCAACGGTTCAGCAGGCAGCGACCAGTCTCTTGCTCCAGCGCCATAACATTTCGGATTCCACGCAGGCGGATTTCAGTATTCTGAACCAGGCCGATGTCGTATCAGCGGTGTCCGCGACGACGGGAACGTTTACGACGCTCCTTGCTTCGATCGCCGCGATATCGCTCCTTGTCGGCGGCATCGGCATTATGAACATGATGCTTACGACGGTCACGGAGCGGACGCGCGAGATCGGCCTCCGTAAGGCGATCGGCGCAAAAGAACGCGATGTCACTTTGCAGTTTCTCGGTGAATCGATCGCGCTGACCTTCAGTGGCGGAACGATAGGGATTCTTCTTGGATGGGCGATCGCATGGGGCATATCCTTCTTTGCAGGCACCACCACGGACGTTTCCTTGAGCTCTGTCCTTCTCGCATTCGGCGTTTCGGCTCTGATTGGCATCGCGTTTGGTTACTATCCCGCGCGCCGGGCGGCGAAACTGAATCCGATCGAAGCGTTAAGATATGAATAAACATCGTTATTGTCATCGTCCGCGGAGGCGGACGATCCGTGCTTCCACTTGTGAAAAAGCACGGACCTCTGCCTCCGCGAGGGCGACCAAATAAAAAAGTCGAAAATAACTTAAAAATAACTATGAAAAAATATAAGGTGCATATTATCTGGGCGATCATCGCTATCATTGCGTTAATAGGAGGCATCCTCTATGGCAAGAGCGGCACGAGTTCGACGACAGCAAAGGGTTCTTATGCGAGCTCGACGCGCAGTGCGGCTGGCCGCGCCGGTGGCGGATTCGTCTCAGGACAGATCATTTCCGTCGACAGCAACAGCATGACAGTTTCGCTTGCAAACGGAAATTCGCAGGTCGTGTTCTACTCGAGCTCGACCCAGGTCATGAAACCGACGATCGTTCCAGCGAGCAATCTTACGGCAGGGACGCGGGTTATGATCGGTGGAACGGCGAACTCCGACGGGAGTCTGACGGCGCAGTCTATTCAGGTTCAGACGGGAAATGGTTTTTCCGGAGGAGTGGGCAGTGCTCCGGGAAACAGGCAGGCTGGCGGTGGATCGGCAGCCGGTGCGCAGTAGATCAGGAAAACCAAACGGCGCCTTGAGGCGCCGTTGATCCACGAAATCTTTTTCTAAAGTGTTATACTTATTACTCAGGGGTATTCTCCATAAAAAATCGGATTCCGATTTTGATATAAATCAATGACACTACCTCGGAAACATAGCGTTGTGATAACACGCAAGAAGCAGGCGAGACGAACCCGTTCCGCCGAAACCTCGAAAGGGCGCGCGTCAGCCGCCCGCACGAGAAAAAAAACCGTTACTCCGCGTTCGAAACGTTCCTCTGGCGCGACAGGACGACGGTTGCGAGCGAAATCCGCGCTTCGTAGCCCGCGCGTCCTTCGACGTCAGCGGTTTGTGACGATCCAAAGGCATGAAGCTAATCCGATTATCGAACCGCGTGGCGAAAATTTTTGGGAGATAAAAGCGACTTTCAATCCGGCCGCCATCAACGTGGACGGACGCGTACATCTTCTCTATCGTGCGATCGGTGGCGACGATATGTCGACCTTGGGTTATGCCGTGAGCGACGATGGTGTGACGATCGCCGAACGTCCGGAAACATTCGCATTCGAACATAGGAATCAGGGAGCAGGCCCGCTTACGACGGTCCCCAAGATAAATTATCTGTCGGGTGGCGGATGTGCGGGCGGCTCGGAAGATCCGCGTCTTGTCCTCATGGAAAACGACAGGGTCTATCTTACTTATACTGCATTCGATGGGTGGGGATCGGTTCGGATTGCGCTTTCATCAATCGCCAAGGATGATTTTATTAACCGGCGCTGGCAATGGAGCCGTCCGATTTTTCTTTCACCTCCGGGCGAGGTGCATAAAAATTGGGTTTTGTTTCCGGAGAAGATCAACGGTAAATTCGCGATATTGCATAGCATATCCCCGGAAGTTCTGGTCGACTACGTGGATGATCTGTCGGAATTCGAAGATGATGAAAAGAATATTAAAAGCAGCTACAGCCGTTTTTCGAATGTCGACGAGTGGGATAGCTGGGTTCGCGGCGCAGGACCTCCGCCTCTGCGCACCCGCCTTGGCTGGCTTCTCTTCTATCATGCGATGGACGCGCGCGATCCGAATCGCTATAAGCTTGGCGCCATGATCCTCGACGCGCATGATCCCACGAAGATAGTGTACCGTTCGCGTGTGCCGGTCCTCGCACCGGAAGAATGGTATGAAAATACCGGCTGGAAGTCGGGCGTGATCTATTCCTGTGGAGCCGTAGTGAAAGACGGGGAGCTCTATGTATATTACGGCGGCGCCGATTCGGTGGTCTGTGTCGCGATGGCGGACCTCGATCATTTTTTGGAGGAAATTGTTCGTTATGGAACGCCTCGTCTCACTAAAAAAGAAGGCGTAAAGGTGAAAAAATAAATTGGCATGACTGGTATTTTTTATAAAATTCGCATATCGGTATCGTTCCATGCTTGAGGGAAAACGATCGTCGGAAAATCCGATCTTGTTGCCCGATCCCGCATCAGCGTGGGAATCGGAAGCGGTGTATAATCCGTCACCTGCTGTTTGTAAGGATGCGATTCGCTTATTGTATCGTGCCACGGGAAAAGCGGCCGACGGCAAACCGCAAACGTCCTCAATCGGCGTCGCCTCGGGGACGGACGGAGTTCACTTTAAGGACCGCCGTCAGCTTATTGCGCCGGACCATCCTTGGGAACAGTTCGGTTGCGAGGATCCGCGCGTGACGGAGTTCGAGGGACGTTTCTATATTTTTTATACGGCGGTCGAGACGTTTTCCGCCGATGGCATCAAAGTCGCCGTTGCGGTGAGCGATGATCTCGTCACGGTCACGGAAAAGCACCTGGTGACCCCCTTTAATGCGAAAGCCATGGCGCTTTTTCCGGAGCGTATCCAAGGTAAAATCGCGGCGATTCTCACCGTGAATACCGATCGGCCTCCTGCGAAAATAGCACTCGCTCTTTTTGATCGTACTGAAGATATCTGGTCAGAAGCATATTGGAAGGAATGGTACGCGCACCTCGATGATCATGTCGTTCCGGTCGACGTGAACGAGAAAGATCAGATTGAGGTCGGTTCAGCACCCCTAAAGACCGCAAAAGGATGGCTGCTTTTTTATTCCTATATTTATAACTATTTTGTCCCGCCAGCGATCTTTGGCGTACAGGCATTACTACTTGATATTGCCGATCCGCGGAAAATTGTGGGCGAGGTAAAGCGGCCGTTCGTCGTACCCGAGGAAGAATATGAACAATATGGCCGCGTGCCACGCATCGTTTTCCCTTCAGGCGCGCTCCTGCGGCGTTCGAATGTTTATCTATACTACGGTGCCGTGGACACCACGTCCTGTCTTGCCGTTTTCAGATTGAAAGACCTTCTCGAAGAGCTGGTTTTTGTCGCCGGACGGCAGCTCGCGCGGTTTGAGGGGAACCCAATCATCGCGCCGATTGCGGAACATCCGTGGGAATCGCGAGCGACGTTCAATCCCGGAGCAGTATACGAAGGAGGAAAAGTTCATCTATTTTACCGCGCGATGTCAGACGATAATACTTCGGTTTTCGGTTATGCGGCTTCGCTTGACGGGGTTCATTTCACCGAGCGCAGCCCGGGCCCTGCATATGTGCCGCGAGCCGACTTTGAGCGGAAGCTCGTTCCTGGCGGCAATTCTGGTTGCGAGGATCCGCGCCTCACGAGGTTTGGTGATCGAGTTTATATGTGCTATACGGCGTTCGACGGCAAAGATTCGCCACGCGTGGCATTTACTTCAATCGCCGCGGCGGATCTCGCTTCAAAGAAATGGAACTGGACCAATCCAGTTTTGATTTCGCCGCCGGGTCTTGATGATAAGGACGCCGCGCTCTTTCCCCGAAAGATCGGCGAAAAATATTTTTTTCTGCATCGCTTGGGATCCGATATCTGGATCAATGGCGTTCCCGCACTTGAATTTGATGGTCGGACAAAATTTCTCGGTGGAGAAATTTTGATGCGACCGCGGGATACCGCGTGGGATTCGAAGCGCATCGGCATTTCTGCTCCGCCGATTGAAACGCCCCATGGCTGGCTTCTGCTTTATCACGGCATCTCAAAGCGGACGTCACATTATAGTGTGCGTGCGGCGCTTCTCGACATCAACGATCCGACCAAGGTTCTTTACCGGACGGAGGATTCGATCCTTGATCCGAAAATGGCATATGAAAGAGAGGGGATTGTCTCGAATGTTGTTTTTCCGTGCGGCGCCGTCGTGATCCGCGGCGAACTTTTTGTCTACTACGGTGGTGCGGACAAGTTTTCAGCGGTGGCGACCATTGCCACGAAAGACTTACTTTCAGGCCTTCTCCGCGAAGCAAAGTTCCATCGGAAATAAATTTTTGCCCAGGTTCCAATCCCGCGCAGTGCACCTATCACCAAGTTTGGTAAGTCCTCTCAAACTCAAAAAGATTAATAAAATAGTGCCTATTTAGACAATGGGTGCTATTTTATATCTTTCCTATATCTATAAAAATCACCTATCTAGACAACCTTTTCCCCCTTACGACAGGGAAATCCAATTATTACCCTGAAAGTATGAAAAACTCATCATACAAGAGGGTTCCTAATGGTCTCCGGGAACACCGGGAAAAGTTAAGACTTACACAAAAAGAAGTCGCTTATAAACTCGGGTTACGATCGATTCAAGCCGGATCAGAATGCCCATCCCTTCGTGGGAGAAGTTGGAAAGCTTGACGAGGTCGAAGAAGAACGAATCGAGATCACCTGCGAAAAGAATATGGCGGCAAAAATCGTAAAAGTCATCCGTGATAACCATCCCTACGAGGAACCGGTAATTGATGTGTATCCATTATTATCTTTGGGATTTGAGTCGTTTTCTCAATCTCTGACTCCGCCGAATCTATGAGGCGGTACCTGAACAAGCCCGCCTCAATGATACCGAGAGAATAGATGATGAGGGGATTGATGTGCGAATTGAAATAGGTGTCGGAGGTTTGATTTTCGTGCTCGATTTGGTAATCTTACGATACTCTATGGAAAACATTCCGTCAGAAAAAGATCAGTTGGTGAATGTTACGAATCCAGATCCGCGTCAGGCGGATTTTTTGCGACGGTACGTTTGGATCAGTGTTATCGTTATTGTTATCATCTCGCTTGTCATTGGCGTGATCATTTTTAGCGGACTTGCTCCGGTAAAATCTGCGGGAAATGGAACTACTGAAACTGTTACGATAAAAGTCGCGCCGGGACAAGGTTTTTTTGAAGTCGCCAAGGCCCTTGATGCCGCGCATCTTTTACGGTCGCGTTTTGCCTTTGAGGCTGGTGCGTTTTTTAGCGGTGACGCATTTCGCATACAAACGGGGACGTATCGTCTTTCGCCGTCAATGTCCGCAGAAGCGATTCTGCGTGAACTTTCGGGCGGGGCTCCGGCCGTCACGGTAACTGTTACCGAGGGATCCAACATGTATCAGATCGATAAAGAGCTTTCCGATGCCGGCGTCATCAATCGGGGAGACCTGATCAATTTTACGGGCGATGGAAATTTAGAAGGAAAACTTTTTCCTGATACCTATCAATTTTTTCCAGGGACCAATGTGGCTGATGTGGTACAAAAATTTTTGGACAATTTTAACGGGAAAACAGAGGCGCTTTTTGCGGGAGATCAAAAAAATGTGGAACAGGATCTTACGCTGGCGTCGATCATCCAAAAAGAAGCTCCCGATCAATCGGACGAGAGCTTGATCGCGGGCATCATAAAAAAACGCATGGCTGACGGCATGCGGCTTCAGATCGATGCGACGGTGTGCTACGCAGAGCAGGTTGCGTTGCCATCGGAGATCGCCGATTGCTCGGCGCTCACGCGAGTTGACTTTAGTCCCGATTCGCCTTACGACTCTGCCTATAATACGTATCTTCACGCGGGATTGCCGCCGGGTCCCATCGGGAATCCGGGCGTCGCCGCGATCACGGCGGCTCTGCATCCCGCGAGTTCACCTTATCTCTATTATATGAGCGATCCGACGACAGGAAAGATAATCTACGCCACGACGCTTGCCGGCCAAGACGCGAACATCAAGAAGTATTCAGGAGAGTAATGCAGAAGTTCGACTTCGTTGCGAAGCCAGACTTCGGTTTGAAAACCCCGGCCTTGGCTCGGTGGCACTCGCCATAGGTCGCTGGAACAACAGAGAATTGTCATCCCTGATTTAGTCGGGGATCCTCTTTCGCTAGCGGACATGAGGATGGATTTCCGTATTCGCGGGAATGACGGGAAAGAGGTTTTCGAGCACCGCCGGTCGGTGCTTGACAAGAAGATAGCAAATGGAGTTTAATACCTAGATATTAATAGAGGAACGGTACCGCTCGGCGGGAAGGGGGAGCGGGTCGCCGTTTTTTGCGTGTGTAAGGCAAGGCGCACACATCGGTTTTTACTTTGGTTATGTCTCGTTTTTGAAGATCGATCAATAAACGCGGAAATAAAAAACAAACAACCAATGGCAAAATTTTCTTCGGTCAAAGATTTTTCAAAATCAAAACCTCTTATCGCGCCCCTCGATCTCAATGAGGCGCAGCTGAAATCCTATCAGTGGTTTTTAGAAAAGGGCCTGAAAGAAATTTTTGACGAGATCTCGCCGATCCCGGACCATACCGGCAAGGAATTTGCGCTTTCGTTTGCGAGCTATCGTTTTGACGAGCCGAAATACGACGAACCGACGGCGCGTTACAAGGAGGCGACCTACGAAGCGCCGCTTCGCGTCACCGTGAAGCTTGTGGATAAGCGCACCGGTGTCGAGCAGTCCCAGGAGATCTACTTCGGCGATTTTCCGATCATGACCTCGCGCGGCACATTCATCGTAAACGGCGTTGAGCGTGTCGTGGTTTCCCAGCTCGTCCGGTCGTCCGGCGTTTCGTTTTCAGCGACGCCCTGGCATGGCAAGCAGCTCTTCGGCGCGAAGATCATCCCGACGCGCGGTGCTTGGCTCGAATTCGAGACAGCCGCGGATGGCGAGATTGGCGTGAAGATTGACCGCCGCCGCAAGGTGCCGGTGACGGACATGCTTCGCATTTTCGGCATGGATACGGCAGAGATTCGCAAAACATTCTCGGATGAGCACGGTCCCTCTTCTTATATCGAGGCAACGTTCAAGAAAGACGTTGCCGAAGATGCTGCCATGTCCTATGTCGAGATCTATCGCCGCCTGCGGCCGGGTGATCCGGCGAATGCCGAGACCGCAAAAAATCTCGTGAGTGCCATGTTCGAGCGTCCTGACCGTTATGATCTTTCGGAGGTTGGGCGTTATAAGATGAACCAGCGCCTGAGCCTCGACAAAAAGAAGGCGCACCGCTTACTCGACAAGGAAGATCTTATCGCCATCGTAAAAGAGATTATCCGACTTAATGAAGATCCCGACGCTGAGGCGGATGATATCGACCACTTGGGCAATCGCCGCTTGAAGACGGTGGGCGAACTTCTCCAGGGAAGGATGCGCATCGGCCTCGCGCGTTTGCGGAGGATTGTGCAGGACCGGATGTCGACGGAAGACCGCGACACTATCCAGGCATCCCAGCTCGTGAATTTCCGCCCGATCACCGCGGTCGTGAAGGAATTTTTCGCGTCATCCCAGCTTTCGCAGTTTATGGACCAGGTGAATCCCTTGGCCGAGCTTGAACATAAGCGGCGTATTTCAGCACTCGGTCCTGGCGGCCTCACCCGCGAGCGGGCGAGCTTCGAAGTCCGCGACGTGCACAGCTCGCACTACGGGAGAATTTGCCCGATCCAAAGCCCGGAAGGCGCGAACGTCGGGCTTATCAACTATCTGGCAAGTTTCACTCGTGTCAACGATTTCGGTTTTCTTGAAGCGCCGTACGCGAAGGTGGTGGACGGCAAGATAACGAAGGAGATTGTCTGGTTCGATGCGTTTGAAGAAGAAAAATATAACATCACGCATGCGGGGACGCCGCGCGACGAGGAGGGGCGAATCAAGGGAACACTTGTTGAAGCGCGAATCAAAGGAGAAGCAGGAACCTGCGCGCCGAAGGAGGTTGATTTTGTCGATGTCGCGCCGCACGAATTCGTTTCCGTGGCAACGTCTTTGATCCCATTTTTGCAAAATGACGATGCGAATCGCGCGCTCATGGGTTCGAACATGCAACGCCAGGCAGTCGTTTCCGTGCATCCCGATGCGCCCTATGTTTCGACAGGGCAGGAAGATTTGGTGGCGCGCTACTCCGGCTATGTGATCATGGCGGAGGATGAAGGCACAGTCATGGCGGCTGATGCCGCGCACATCTCGGTGAAATATAAAAAACTTGGCGTGAAACATTATACGCTCGAGAAATTCAAGCGATCGAACCAGTTCACCTGTATTTCACAGAAGCCGCTTGTTTCGACGGGCGATATCGTAAAGAAAGGCCAGATCATGACGGATGGACCGTCCATCGAAAACGGCGTCCTGGCTTTGGGGCAGAATTTGCTCGTCGCTTTTGTTTCGTGGGAAGGCGCGAATTTTGAAGATGCCATTATCCTCTCGGAACGCGTGGTGCGAGAGGACCGCTTTACGTCAATTCATATCGACGAATATTCCTGCGATGTGCGCGATACGAAGCTCGGCCCGGAGGTCACAACCTACGATATTCCGAACGTTGCCGAGGACAAACTGAAAAATTTGGATGAAGAAGGAATCATCCGCATCGGCGCCGAAGTAAAACCCGGCGATATTTTGGTCGGCAAGATTTCACCGAAAGGCGAGTCAGAGCTCACCTCCGAAGAGCGCCTGCTTCGCGCCATTTTCGGCGAGAAGGCGCGCGACGTGAAAGATACATCGCTCACTTTGCCGCACGGGAAGATCGGCCGTGTGGTGAATGTGAAGATTTTCGATCGCGAGCGCGGCGACAAACTCGAGCCGGGCGTCATTCGCCGCATTCAGGTTGAGATCGCGGAATTGCGCAAAGTGCAGGCGGGCGACAAGCTCGCCGGACGCCACGGCAACAAGGGCGTCATCTCGCAGGTGCGCGCCGTCGAAGACATGCCGTATCTCGCGGATGGAACGCCGGTTGATATCATCTTGAATCCGCTCGGCGTCATTTCCCGTATGAACCTCGGACAGATTTTGGAAACGCACTTGGGATGGGCCGCTTCGAAATTGGGCTACCGCGCGATCACGCCGGGACTTGATTCGGCGACCGAAGAAGATATCCGCGGCGAACTGAAGAAAGCCGGTTTGCCAGAAGACGGTAAGACAGAGCTTTTCGACGGGCGCACGGGAGAGAAATTCCAGAACCGCGTCATGGTCGGACAGATTTACATGTTGAAATTGAACCACCTTGTCGAAGACAAGGCGCACGTCCGCTCCATCGGCCCATACTCTTTAATTACGCAGCAGCCACTCGGCGGCAAGGCGCAGTTCGGCGGCCAGCGCTTCGGCGAAATGGAGGTGTGGGCGCTCGAAGGCTATGGCGCGCGCCATACACTCCAGGAGATGCTCACGATCAAGTCGGACGACATTCTTGGCCGTGCGGCGGCATACGAATCGATCATCCGCGGCGAACAGATCAAGGAACCAAATGTTCCGGCGTCGTTCAATGTTCTCATGAGCGAGCTCAAATCGCTCGGTTTCAACATGCAGCCAATCTACGAATCGGAAACCGATCGGAAAGACGCATTCTCGGCGCTCAAAATTTCCATCGCATCGCCGGAGGATATCATGCGCTGGTCGCATGGCGAGGTGACGAAGCCGGAAACGATCAATTACCGGACCCAGCGCCCGGAAAAGGACGGCTTGTTCTCGGAGCGTATCTTCGGTCCGACAAAAGACTACGAATGCTACTGCGGCAAATATCGCCGGATCCGCTATAAGGGTGTTGTCTGCGACAAGTGCGGCGTGGAAGTTACGAAAGCATCGGTTCGCCGCGAGCGCATCGGCCATATCACGCTTGCCGCGCCGGCGGGCCATATCTGGTTTCTGAAGAGCATCCCGTCGCGCCTCAGCCTCGTGCTCGACGTGTCCGCGCAGAAATTGGAGCGTGTCATCTATTATTCGGCCTATATCATCACGGAAGTTGAGGAAACTCACCGGAAGGCGGCGCTCGAAGAGCTTGAACGCGAGCTGAAGGGTAAGTTGAAGACGATCGGCACCAAAGATAAGGAAGTAAAAGGAGAGATCGTCGATGCGGCGGAGACGACGCGCGATTATTTGAAGAATCTTCGCGTCGGCCAGATTTTGAGCGAGGCGGAATATTTTAGTCTGTCGCGCAAATTCGGGAATATTTTCAAGGCGTCATCCGGCGCGGAAGCGGTGCGCGAAATTTTGGAAAAGATGGATCTGCGCAAGGAGGTGCGCGCCGTGGAGGCCCAGATCGAAAAAATAAAAGACCCGCTCGCGGAAGGAAAACTTCTGCGGCGCTTGAAGATGCTGAAGGCCATGATCAAGAACGGCACGCGGCCGGAGTGGATGGTGCTTACCGTCCTGCCGGTTTTGCCGCCGGATCTGCGCCCGATGGTCGCGCTCGAGGGC
The DNA here is from genome assembly GCA_964442965.1 of uncultured Candidatus Saccharibacteria bacterium. Taxonomy (GTDB): domain Bacteria; phylum Patescibacteriota; class Minisyncoccia; order UBA6257; family 2-01-FULL-56-20; genus CAJAQL01. The sequence continues at coordinate 17,380 of CAYUBE010000007.1, read as the reverse complement.
GGCCGCTATGCCACGTCCGACCTGAACGACCTCTATCGCCGCGTCATCAATCGCAACAATCGTTTGAAGAAGTTGCTCGAGATCAAAGCGCCGGATGTCATCATCCGCAACGAGAAACGCATGCTGCAGGAAGCGGTGGACGCCCTGATCGACAATTCCGCCCGCTTCGGCGCGCAGGAAATGTCCGCACAGCGCCGCCCGCTCCGCTCGCTTGCCGACATGCTGAAAGGCAAACAGGGACGGTTCCGCCAGAACCTTCTCGGAAAGCGTGTCGATTATTCCGGCCGTTCGGTCATCGTGGTCGGCCCGAAACTGAAGTTCGACGAGTGCGGTGTGCCGAAACAGATGGCGTTGGAACTCTTCCGGCCCTTCGTGATCAGTGAAATTTTAAAGCAGGGGCTTGCGCACAATATCCGGAGCGCCGGCCGTTTTATGGAAGAACACCTGCCGGAGGTACTTGCCATTCTCGAAGAGGTCATCAAGGGCAAGCGCGTCCTTTTGAATCGAGCTCCCACCCTGCATCGTCTCTCGGTTCAGGCATTCAAACCCACCCTCATCGAAGGATTGGCTTTGAAGATCCCACCGCTCGTTTGCCCGGCGTTCAACGCGGACTTTGACGGTGACCAGATGGCTATTCATTTGCCGCTCGGTGCAGCCGCACAAGACGAGGCGGAGCACATCATGGCGTCCGGCAAAAATCTTCTGAAGCCGGCGAACGGCGATCTCGTCGCAGCCCCCATGAACGACATCGTGCTTGGCATCTATTTCATTACGCGCAAAGACGAGGAAGCGCCGAAAGTCATGCATCGTTTCTCGAGCTACGACGAAGCTATCCTCGCTTATCATTTCGGCGTGGTGAAACTGCAGACGCCGATCATGATCATTGACGGGATGGCCGCCTCTGGCGAGCCTCGCCGTTGGCGGGAAACGACCGTCGGCCGGATGATCTTTAATCGCGAATTAAATGGCTACGTTCCTTACGTGAATGACACGATGACGAAAAAGAAGCTCAACAAGATGTTGAACGGCATTTTCGAATCGCACGATGTCGACGCGGCCCGCGAAACCATCGACCGCGTGAAGCTCTTGGGCTACGAGATGGCGACGATTTCCGGCATTACGTGGGCGATATCCGAACTCATTGTTCCAGAGGAAAAGAAGGAAATTCTTCATGACGCGGAGTTGCTCGTGGCGAAAGTCGGGGAACAGTTCGAAGAAGGACTTCTTACTGATGGGGAGCGCAAAGCGCGTACCATCACCATTTGGAAAGATGCCCAATCGAAGATCGCCGCGCATGTCGCGACCATCCTGCCGCACAACAATTCGGTCTATCAGATCGTCGATTCTGGTTCGCGCGGTTCATGGTCCCAGCCGATGATGATGATGGGCATGAAAGGACTCGTGTCGAACCCTAAGGGCGAGACGATCGAGCTTCCTATTAAATCGTCCTTGAAAGAAGGATTATCCGTTCTTGAATACTTCATCGCAACCCACGGCGCCCGTAAGGGAACGACCGACACGGCATTGAAAACCGCTCAGGCGGGATACCTCACGCGCCGCTTAGTTGACGTTTCACAGGAGCTTACAATACGCGAGGAGGACTGCCGCGCGAAGGAAGGTATCGAACTTCGCCGCGAAGATGGCAAGGAATTCAATCAGACCTTTGCGAGCAAGCTTTTCTCTCGCACGGCACTTGATGACATAAAGATCGGCAATAAGATTGTGGTTCGGGCAAATGAAATCGTGACCAAGGCCGCCGCCGAAGAGATCGAACAATCCAAGATCGATTCGGTTGTGATGCGATCACCGATAACCTGCCGCACGCTCTACGGCGTGTGCGCGAAATGCTATGGCTACGATCTTGGCGTGAACGAGCCGGTCCGTGAAGGAACTGCGGTCGGCGTTATCGCGGCCCAGTCCATTGGTGAACCGGGAACCCAGCTTACGATGCGTACGTTCCATGCCGGCGGCGCCGCCCAAGCTGACATCACGCACGGTTTGCCGCGCGTCGAGGAGATTTTTGAAGCGCGCTCACCGAAGGGCCGCGCGGCCGTGGCGCCTTTTGACGGGACGGTTCAGGCTATCGAGGAACGCGGTTCGCAGAAAATCGTTCGCGTCGTGGGCGAGGGCAAAAAAGCGAAAGCTCAGGAGATCACGCTTGCGCGGGGAGCCGTGGTTTTTGTAAAAGCGGGTGATATGGTCAAGCGGGGGGACCAGCTTTCCGAGGGTACGCTCGATATTCACGAACTCTATGAACAGAAGGGAGCCATGGATGTGGTTCGCTACATTACGAACGAAGTCCAGCGCATCTATCTTTCCGAAGGCGCCAGCATCAACAACAAACATATCGAAATGATCGTTCGCCAGATGATCTCGCGTATCCAGATCACGGACGCGGGCGATGCACCGGATTTCGTCGCGGGCGACATCGTCGAGAAATCGAAGTTCCTTGAAACGAACAAGGGCATCAAGAAGGAAGGCGGCCAATCCGCAAAAGGCAATGAAATTCTCCTCGGTATCACGCGGGTCGCGCTTTCCGCGGAAAGCTTCCTTTCTGCTGCATCGTTCCAGGATACCTCGCGTGTGCTTGTGAAGGCAGCCATCGAATCGAAGATTGATCCGCTGCGAGGCCTCAAGGAGAATGTGATCATCGGCCGTCTTATTCCGGCAGGCACCGACCGCAAGAGGTCGTATGTCGAGGAAGAGGTATTGCACGAAGAGGAGACGGAAGGGGAAAAGAAGGATTGATCCAAGATTCAGGACTTAAGAATCAAGAAAAAATTATTCATGCATCATGAATCTCTTGCGTTTCTGGTTGAATCGGATATAATCACAAAACTATGGAAGATACGGAAAAAACAAAAAAGGACTACGAGATCGGCGTTTTGGTCCGCAAGGAAGAGGATATTCCCGAGGTGCGGCGTGTCGTGGAACAGCATAGCGGCGAGTTCATGAATGATTTTCAGGCGAAGAAAATAGCGCTGGCGTATCCCATCAAGCACGAAACGGACGGAATCTTCGCTTTTTCCCGTTTTCTGGCTGAACCTGCCGGGGCAAAGCAGCTGGAGCAAGATTTGAAGACTTTAAATGTTGTTCTGCGCTCGCTCATTACGGTTCATGCCAAGATCTCGCGGCGAGAGGCAGTGGGAGCTTTGAAAAAGAGGGCTCAGATGACTCGGCAGCCGGCGCCAGTTTCGCAACCCGCGGCTTCCTCGGTACATACGTTAAGCAACGAAGCCCTCACGAAAAAGATAGAGGAAATGCTAAAATAAATTTCTAATTGACCTAATTCCTAATTTCTAATACAATTTTATTAAAGGTTATTTATCAGTTGCTTGTTGGAAATTGGATATTGGAAATTAGATATTTAAACTACTATGGATTTAAACAAAGTCATCATTGTGGGCAGGGTCACGGCGGATCCGCAGCTGCGGACGACGCCGGGCGGACAGTCAGTAACGACGATTGGTGTCGCGACGAACCGCACGTGGAACGACAAGAACGGGCAGAAACAGGAGGAAACAGAATTCCATAATGTTGTTTTGTGGGGAAGGACCGCCGAAGTCGCCGCGCAATTTTTAGTGAAGGGAGCCACCGTCCTTATTGAAGGCCGTATGCGAACACGGAGCTGGACCGATAAGCAGGGACAAGCGCGAAAGACGACGGAGATCATGGCAGAGCGGATGCAGCTTGGTCCCCGGCCGCAGGGATATTCCCAACCGTCTGGTGGTTTTGCTGCTGCGTCAAACCCCGCATCACAGAACGGTAATGGAAAAGATGTGGCGCCCGAAGAAGAAATTCCGACCATCGATCTCGAAGAGGAAGGCAACATTAAACCGGAGGAGATACCATTCTAGCCCCTAAGGACTAGCGACTGGCCACGAGGAATGTTTTCTGTTGTCTAAATTTAAACAATATCAGATATTTTCAATTGACAAATTACCCTAGTGGCTATACCCTAGTGGCTAATTACTACTCATATGGCAAAGAAAATCAAAACGATCATCAAGCTTCAACTCGCCGCCGGAGCTGCGACACCCGCGCCGCCGGTCGGCACCGCGCTTGGCCCGCAGGGCATCAATATCCAGGACTTTTGCAAGCAGTTCAACGACAAAACGAAGGAAATGCACGGCGATGTTGTGCCGGCCGAGATAACGGTTTACGAAGATCGGAGCTTCACTTTTGTTCTCAAAACATCACCAGCGTCGGCCTTACTTAAGAAGGCTGCAGGTATCGAAAAGGGATCAAAGGATCCTTTAAAGACGAAGGTTGGCAAAGTAACCAGGGCTGACATTCGAAGCATTGCCGAAAAGAAGATGCCCGACCTGAATGCGAACGATCTCGATGCCGCGGAAAAGATCATTCGCGGTACGGCAAGGAATATGGGAATTGAGGTGACAGAATAAAAAACCGCCAAAAGGCGATTTTTTCTATTAGAGGAAACCCCGGGCGAGGGCCATTGAAAACGGGTATACTGTGGTTATCTCACGCCCGAGCCCGGGGATGAATCAATCCCGGAGCGCAGCGGAGGCATGTTGCGTCAGACGTAGTTCAAAGGAAGCCCCGGGTGGAGCAGAGCGGAACCCGGGGAGGATGTCACTTATTCATGATCTATGGGGCTTGACAGTTCAATTTAATTTGAATACACTGCCCTCATGGTGAATAGAGTACAACTCCATCATCGGGTAAACAACTCCTAACCAAAGGGGCTGGTTTACTGTTCCTAGAGAAACAACAGAATCCTCCAAGAATCGACCCCTTTGCAAAGGGGTTTTGTATTTCTTGGGGATTTTTGTTTTTTAATGTTCGCAGTTCTTTGAAAGGAGGTGATGCCGATGCGATACAGGAGCATCCATCGCTCGTTCGGCGGCGTTGGTCCGCACGATGCATTCGTGGGGCGAAAGCACATTTTCGCCCCACCTAGAACCTATCTCGAAATATCCTCCGCCCGCGGCCCTGGCAGATTGCCGCAACACCAAGGAACGAGAACGAATATGGTCTCCGTAGCTCAATCGGAAGAGCGCTCCCTTGTGAAGGGAGTGGTTGCGGGTTCAAGTCCCGTCGGAGACCCCCAAGGCCGGTATTCAAAATAAATTAATGTATTCCCATCATGAGTTATCAAGGTAAGAAGAGAAAAAAGAGTCTTTTTAGCCAAATCAGATATCAGTTTGGTTTGGTTAAAATAGCTCTTTTACAATCAATTAAAAAGGTCGAAAGGAAGGACACTATGCGTCTTTATCAAATAAGTGCCGTTATGGCGTGGCTTCGTGATCGAGTGAGGATCATTCGCCCGAACAGCATCCGCGTGAGCACTTGGGTGGATGATTATATAAATCAGTGTGTGCTGGAAGGCAGACCTGTCGAGATACTCACCCAGTTCTGTATTTCTAAGGATCTCGAGGTTCGTTATTGGGGACAGGGGAACAGGTTTATTCCTACGAGAAAGGAGAGATTGCTTTTTGAAACGGAAATCCCGCGCATCGCATGCATGTTGCAGGAAAATGGCATCGCGTTTGATTGGTGGATCACGCTCAATCAGTCCTATCTCGATACGGGCAGGATAAGTGATGAACTCCGGCGTGCCTATAAAGAAATGATCACCGGACTTGCGGAACCGCTCATGCGACAGGGATGGCTTTTGTTTGCAGATTGGGAAAGCGACATTCTTATGAAGCGGCCCGAACCGAGCAAAGAAGTATTCGCGAACCTGGATCGTTTTGTAAAGACCGAAGCACTGGAGATTGAGATACAACGTCACGCATCGTGGGCACGCGAGGAAGCGGGTATAAACCAATCAGACGAGGAACTCCGCCGCGATGTGTATTTCCAGATTGCGTGTGAAGCCGAGGAAGGACGTTTTCTCTCGAATGATATGCCGTTCGGGGAATTCATCCTCATTCCGCTTGAAACTCCCGAACGCTACGATTTCTTTACACTCCTCGTTCCGGATTTCAAAAAGCGTATTGTCGCGGCACTCTCACCGTATCCTTGGCGACTGAAGGAAGTAAATTGAGTCTCATAAGGAAAGGAGGTCGGGGCGCGTGATATCGTGCCCCATTTTTTTTAACACGACAGCCCGTCTTATAAAGTCGTTTTTCCCTTTATCGTTGCCTCAGAAATTGCAGACGAGGTCTCGTTGGTAAGGATAACGACGGAGGTATGGCTGACGCCGAAATCCTTGGCAGCCAGCTTGCTTGGCATCCAGATGTCGATAGTATTTTTAAATCTGCGATTCATCCGATCCTCAACGACAAACACCTTATTCCCGAAAAGTCCGGGAATCTGGATCTTGGTTCCGAAGGGAAGGATGTTGCTCGCGACAACTCCATCGTAGACATGTTCGCCCGAGGCCGTAATAAAAGGATGGTCCGATGTTTCCTCGGGGACACTGGCATAGGCGGTTATCCTCATGCTGAGAGTTGTAATCACGTTTTGTTGTATTTCCGGGGGGATATTGATGTCGGCGCCCGCCTTTCCGACGAATCCAAAAAGGCCAAATCCGCCGATAAGGGTCGCTAAGGTCGCTGACAATAGGGTGTGTTTCATATAGTTTAATGAAAATCACTGCCACAGGCCTGTTTTCCAACAAAAAACCCCCTCCTCGGGGTATGCATAATCTTCTATTTGATTGGCCTAATCTTAGCCGATACCGGCAAAAAAGTCAATGAGGCAAAAAGGCGACGTTTTTGGGTGAAATATACCACCACCCAGGGGCTTATTTTTAAGCTCCTAGTCCCCAAGCTAGCTTTATTCAAGAAACCCTGTACTTTTCCGGGAAAATAGGTAATAATAAGCATTCAGAGAAGCAATCTGCAAAAACCTCTTTATGAAAAAAGCATTAAAAAAGTCCAAGCCAGCGAAGAAGAAAATAGCGAAAAAACCGGCAAAGATAAAAAAGGCTGGTAAGTTGAAGGTAGCGAAAAAACAAAAAAAGAGCACGAAAGTTAAGGTTTTGAAGAAAAAAGTTGACAAGGCGGCGCGTGCGGCCGCAAAGGGAAAGATAGAGAGCGGAGAGATCAATGAACTTATTGAACGGGGCAGGCCGCGGGGTTTTGTGACCGACAACGAGATTCTCTATTACTTTCCGAAGATCGAGGACAACGTGAAGCTTCTTGATGAAATCTATGACCGGCTTGAGAATGCCGGTATCAAGGTTATTGAGACGAGCGCCCTTATCGATTTTTCGAAAGATGAAAAAGAGGTCAATACGCTTGATGATTCCATGGATCTCGGCAACGATGTTCCGGACGCGGTACAGATGTATCTGAAAGAGATCGGCAAAACGGCGCTTCTCACGAAAGATGAAGAGCGTGATCTCGCAAAGCGGGCCGAGAAAGGGGACGAAGACGCGCGCCAGAAGTTGATGAAAGCAAACCTTCGGCTCGTGGTTTCCATCGCGAAGCGCTACGTGAATCGCACGCCGCATCTTTCGATCCTTGATCTTGTGCAGGAGGGAAATATCGGTTTGTCGCGTGCGGTTGAGAAGTTCGACTATCGGCGCGGCTTCAAATTTTCGACCTATGCAACGTGGTGGATCCGGCAGGCAATCACGCGCGCCTTGGCCGACCAATCACGCACGGTCCGCATTCCCGTGCACATGGTAGAGACGATTTCGAAGTATACGCAGGTGCGGCGCCAACTGATCCAGGAGCTTGGCCGCGATCCTTTGGCGGAAGAAGTCGCCGCAGAAATGGGCATTGACGTTGAGAAGGTTCGCCATATCCAAAAAATTTCGCAGGAAGTGCTTTCGATCGAGATGCCGGTCGGCGATGAAGACGATTCAACGCTGTCCGATTTCATCCCGGACGAAAAGAATCCTTCGCCCGCCCAATCGACGGCGCGCGCGATGATCCGCGACCTTATTAAGGAGATCATGATCGATCTCTCCGAGCGCGAACAGCAGATTCTGAAGATGCGCTTCGGCCTCGAGGATGGTGTGAGCCATACGCTCGAGGAGGTGGGTAAAGCGTTCGGCGTCACACGCGAGCGCATCCGCCAGATCGAAGCGAAAGCGCTCGACAAGATCCGCGAGCACGGAAAAGCAGCGGCTTTAGAAGGCTTCGAAAACCTCATATAGCTGTTTTCATCGACCCGCTCCGGCTCGCAAAATCCAACTCGCTCATAACGAGGAAATGCCACCCACCTCGGAAGCTCGGGGGTACCCGGCATTTCCTCTGTTTACTCATGGATTTTTAGCTCGCTTCCGCTTAGGTCGTTGAAAATAGCTATATTCGGTCGGGTGGTTAGGGAAAATGATTTGTTGTAAGATAAGCCAATGAATAAGAAAGCAAAAGATCTTTACTACGTTGCGGTCAAACTGTTTCTTAAGCGCGGCAGGAGCCTTTTTATTTTTCAGGACGGCTTTGGAAAATGGGATCTTCCCGGCGGGAGAATTCGATATGAGGAATTTCGGAAACCGCTCGAATCGGTCATTAAAAGAAAATTAAAAGAAGAGTTGGGAACTTCGATAAAATATCAGCTTGGTAAGCCGTTCGTTTTTATGCGTCATGAGCGGAAGGAAGTTATGCCGCATGGTCCTAAAACCGCAAGGATATTTGCAATTGGTTATCATGCGCAGTTTTTAGGCGGTGAGATCCGTCTTCCTGCGCATCATACCAAATACGAATGGGTGCCGATCAAAACTTTTAAACCAGAAAAATATTTCGAGAGTGGCTGGCTGGATGGATGGTGTAAAGACATTTCTCGCTCTTGAGAGAAAAAAGAAAAAATAAAACTGATGACTTTATCTGAAATTCGCAAAAGGTATTTGGAATTTTACAAAGCCCGTGGACACGTGATTATTCCGTCGGCGTCTTTGGTTCCGGAAAATGATCCGACGACCCTATTTACGGGAAGCGGCATGCAGCCTCTGGTGCCATATCTTTTGGGCGCGCCGCATCCGGAGGGCACGCGGCTTGTGAATTCGCAGAAAAGCTTTCGCGCCGAGGACATTGAAGAGGTCGGTGATAATCGCCATACGACGTTTTTTGAGATGCTTGGCAACTGGTCGCTCGGAGATTATTTTAAAGCTGAGCAACTACCGTGGGTTTTCGAGTTTTTGACCGATAAAGAGAAAGGCGCGGGCCTTGATCCGGAGCGGCTTTATGTGACGGTTTTTGCGGGTGATGAAACAACCGGCATTCCGCGCGACGAGGAATCGGTAGAAATTTGGAAAAAGTTGTTTACCGAAAAGGGAATTGACGCGAAGTATATTGAGCTTGGTTCAGAAGTTGCTGGAAGCGAAAAGGGCATGCAAGGCGGTCGCATCTTTTCGTATGACGTGAAGAAAAACTGGTGGAGCCGTTCGGGCGTGCCGGGCAAGATGCCGGCAGGCGAACCGGGCGGACCGGACTCGGAAATATTCTACGATTTCGATCCGAGCGGGAAAATACATACAGGTCCATTCGGTAGAATGTGTCACCCAAACTGCGATTGCGGGCGATTCATGGAAATCGGCAATTCGGTTTTCATGGAATACAAAAAAAACGAGGACGGTTCGTTCGAGAAATTAAAACAGCGCAATGTTGATTTCGGTGGAGGATTAGAACGCATCACAGCGGCAGCGAATGGAAATCCAGATATTTTTCAGATTGACGTTTTTGCGGCGATGGGTTTGCCGTTAGCTTCTTATTCTGCGCCCGAGGACGTTAGACATAAAAGGATTATTTTGGACCACCTGAGAGCTGCTGTTCACCTAATAGGTGATGGTATTGAACCGAGTAATAAGGAAAGAGGCTACATACTCCGCCGTGTTCTCCGAAGAGCTATTTTCCATGTAGTTGGTCTTACAAAAAAAGATGCGCTTATTCCTCTCGGGATGCAACCTCGAGCAGGATGGGATGAAAGGACATATCAGATTATCGGTGAAGTTGTGGGTCACGCCATGGAATTTTATCCGGACCTGCAGTCTAAGGAAAAAGAAATAAAAGAAGTTATCTTGAAGGAATGTGGAAAGTTCACGGATATCCTTAAATCGCGTTCTGAACTGGAAAAAACATTGCGAGTTTCAGCGTCGGATGGAATCGTGTCGGGTGATGCAGCGTTTGTTCTATTTTCAAGTCATGGATTGCCTATCGATTACATAAAAGACGAGGCTCAAAGGGAGGGGTTGAAGGTTGACCAAGAAGGATTTCAAAAAGCATTTAGGCAACACCAAGAGCTTTCCCGTACGGCTTCGGCTGGCACTTTTAAGGGCGGCCTTGCAGATCATTCTGAGAAGACGACACGGTTACACACGACACACCATCTATTACTCAAGGCATTGCAGATGGTCCTTGGGCCGCAGGTGAAACAGCGGGGGAGTAATATCACGAGCGAGCGCTTACGGATGGATTTTTCATACGACGGAAAGATGACGGATGGGCAGAAGAAAGAAGTTGAAAAAATCGTGAACGAAAAAATTGCGGAGGATTTGCCGGTCGTTCGTAGCGAACTTCCGCGCGAGGAAGCGGAAAAGCTCGGCGCGGAGCATGAATTTGGACAGAAATATCCCGATCGCGTCTCGGTCTATTCTGTCGGGCCAAAAGGCGCAAGCGTAGAAGACCCGCAATTCGATAAAGCATTTTCGATCGAATTCTGCGGCGGTCCGCACGTATCACATACGGGCGAGATAGGCCATTTCAAGATCCTCAAAGAAGAAGCAAGCTCCGCCGGCATCCGTCGAATCCGTGGAGTTATTGAATAGGTGCACCTGTGTGCAGGAAAAAGGAGTATGGCGTTGGAGTATAGCATTTTTTTATGCGCTCATTCGGTAGAATGAGCGCATATTTCTTTGTCTTAGAGGCCTGCGATTTTAACGATTTTGAAAAGCGTGTTACCATAAATTTATGGCAGAGTTTTTTTCTCATTCAAAAGAAAAATTTCTGATTTTGGATGTTGCGCCCCAGAGCGCGAGTGCGTTGTTTCTGGATTTCGACGAACATCGCGAGCTGATTTTAAAAAAAGTCATCGAAAACCTTGATCTTAAAAAGTTTCTGGCGGCGCAGGCCGGAAGTATTTTCCAGAAATCGTGGGAGGGCAACTATTTTTTCAATTCGCGGCGGCAGTTGGTGGTTCTTGCGGATGCGTCGCTTGCAACGACTATCCCGATCCCGTTGGATTTTAAACGCGATGCCGAGACCGCGGACAGCCCTGTAACGCAGGGCGAAGTGGAGGATTGGTTTGCCCGCGCCACAGCTAAAATATTCGCAGGATGCCGTCTTGAGGCGTCGCGGCGCCTCCGAACGAGCGATGTCGACACGGTTCTCGTGAACCAGCGGGTCGATCGGATCGCGATTGACGGCCGGGCAACCGTTGATCCCATCGGGCATTCCGGCAAAAAAATATCCTTTGTCATCGAACTTACCTTTGCGAATCGGGAACTTTCGGAACTTCTTATGCCGTTCTTCAATGCTCCTGGTGAATTTTTCTTTGCCGAGGCCCCGCAGGCGCGGCTTGCGGCCTTGGCACGGATACGATCCCTGCCGATTAATATCATAACCGTCCGCGACCGCAGCAGGTCATCGCTCTTTGTTTTTCAGGAAGCCGAACAAGGCTGCCCTGTCGTTTACCGCGAGCCGTTTTTGTGGGACGGCTTTGCGATTATTCGAAGTATCGCTGAGGATCTCGGCATCAGCGAGGGACTGGCCGAAGAAATCTATGACGCTTATATCCATGGCGCATTGTCCGACGCGGCGAAAAAGCATTTCGACGCATTCGCGGTTTTCCCGGTGAAACAATTTCTGCAGGCGATCGACAAGGCGAGCCTCCGCGGGCCGGTCTACGTTGATGCTCCGCGTGACTTGCCAGTCGCGCTTCCGTACCGCCGCCGCCATGCCGCCATTGAAGATATTCCCATCGAAGCGCTTCTTAAAAAGTTCGGCTTTTCCGCAGGCGATGGAACCTCGATTTCATCGCGCGTTGCGCTTCGGTATCTCGCGCCGTTCTTCGAACTGTATTTCGACAATAACCGGTCGGAGCTTAACGAACTTCTCAGGAAAAAATTGCACTGGCTGGCCTGATAAAGGATATTTTCTTGAGATACGCACTCGGATTATGCTATACTCTCTGTTATGGCTACCAAAAAAATAATTATCGACAGAGAAGATGGCGCCGGTGAGGTTGTTGACCGCATTCTTGGAGAACCGGATCACGCATTGATTCTCGTCGTGCCGCGCGGATCGACGCTTGGGAAATCAGCGAGAAATTTTACGCTTATCAAGCGTGAATCAGCCGACGCAGGAAAGGAGATTTCCGTGGAATCAGTCGATGAAAACATCTTGGCATTCGCAAAGAATGCCGGCATGTCCGTGAACCATCCGCTTCTCCGGGGGCGCAGCGCCTTGGGGGCATCGGGGATTTCCGATATCGTTCCGATCACGAATGGAAATGAGCGTAGCCGGGAAGACGATGATGGCAAACCGGTCCGTGACGCGGAAGAATTGCCGCGCAGCAGACGAACAGCATCGTTACGAAAACCTGCGGCAAAAAAGAATGTGAGAGCCGCTATAAACGAAGAAGATGAGGATAATACGGAGACTGACGATGGTGATGAGGATATAACAGGGGAAGGTATCTATCAGGAGGAGAAATCGTTCATCAAGGAAGAAGACCGCTTTTTTAAAAAACGGCAGATTCCTGCGGTCGAAGAAGCAGAAGCAGATGATGAATCGGGGGAAGATTTCCACCATCCCGGGAAGATGGGAAACTGGGTAGGATGGACAGCGGCAGGAATCATCGTGATCCTCGCGGCGCTTTACGGCGTGACGATTGTTTTTGGATCGGCAAAGATAGCGATTACGTTCCAAAAAACTCCGTGGAGCTATAACGGCAATTTCACTGCCGACAAATCAGTGTCGGCGATCAATGCTGGCCAGGGGGTCATTCCCGCACAGATCTTCTCGGTGCCCAAAAATGTCACCCAGCTTTTTCCAGCATCGGGACAGGAGAACGTGTCGCTCAAGGCCCAGGGAACGATCACGATCTATAACGCGTACAGTTCCTCTCCGCAGTCGCTCGTCGCCACGACGCGTTTCGTGACGCCCGACGGCAAGATATTCCGTTTGGTAAGCGCGGTCGTTGTTCCCGGTGCGGCGGTCACGAACGGACAGATCGTGCCGTCGTCGATCAACGCCCCAATCGCGGCGGATCAGCCCGGTCCCGACTATAATGTCAGTTCAACGCCGAAGCTCACTATTCCTGGTTTTCAGGGAACGCCGAAATACAACGCGTTCTACGGCGCAATCGCGAGCGGCACGAGCGGGGGATTTGTCGGCGAAAAAGCGGTTCCTACGGCTGATGACATCACTTCTGCGAAACAAAAAGTGACTGATACGCTGACATCGGATCTGCAGAATGGCCTCGCCGGAAGCTACACCAGTAATTTTAAAATCCTGGGCGGCGCGACCAATATTCAGATAACGAAACTGACCGTAAATACCTCGACGGATGCGAACGGTAATTTCAGCGTATTCGGCGAAGGGGCGCTCTCTGCGATCGGGTTCGATGAGACAGCCTTCAAGGCGTTTCTGCTTTCTCTAGCTCAATCGACCGAGGCAAGTTCCACCTTCAGCAGCCTTACTCTGAATTATGCAAGCGCGACGCCCGACTTTACGAATGGCAAGTTAGCGTTCTCCCTGAATGCGCAAGGTTCGCTCGAACCGCTGTTTTCCTCGGATGACTTTCGTGCGAGCGTCGCGGGCAAGGGAATTAGTGATGCAAAAAACGCCATTTCCTCCCTCTCCGATCTTCAGGAGGGAACCATTTCAGTATGGCCAGCATGGCTGTGGCAAATTCCTGCGAACCTGAACAGAATACAGATGACGGTAAACTAAGCGATACAAAAACAGAAACGTATGTTGAATTCGGACATAAAATTGGACCAAAGATTGTTCGACGAAGACATCGACGAGCGCCCGACGCGGGATGGCTACGGGGAGGGATTGATCATCGCAGGCAAGGCTGATTCGAATGTGGTTGCTCTTTGTGCCGATCTCGCAGAATCGACGCGCACGGAAGCGTTCGCGGAAAAATTTCCGAAACGGTTTTTTGAGATGGGCGTGGCGGAACAAAATATGGCGACGGTGGCGGCAGGGCTCGGCGTGAGCGGAAAGATTCCGTTCATCGCATCCTACGCGACTTTCTCGCCGGGCCGGAATTGGGAACAGATCCGGACGACGATCGCGTACAACAATGCGAACGTGAAGATTGCGGGACATCACGCGGGCATCTCGGTTGGTCCTGACGGCGCGACGCATCAGGCAACGGAAGATATCGCCATGATGCGCGCGATGCCCAATATGCGCGTCATCGTGCCGTGCGACGCCATTGAGGCACGTAAGGCGACCGTTGCTGCGGCGCAGATATGGGGTCCGGTCTATCTTCGCTTCCAGCGCGAAAAGACAAGGATCATGACGACCGAAGAGACGCCTTTTGTTCCCGGGAAAGCGGAAATTTTTTGGCAGTCGAAAAAGCCGGACGTTCTGATCGTCGCGTGCGGCGGTCTTTTGTACAATGCGCTCCTCGCCGCGCGCGAGCTCGAAAAGGAGAAAAAGATCGGTTCGATTGTTTTGAACTGCCACACTATAAAACCGCTCGATGAAAAAAAGATCGTCGAGCTTGCGAAGAAGACGGGTGCGGTTGTGACGGTCGAGGAACATCAAATAAGCGGGGGATTAGGTGGCGCCGTTGCGGAAACGCTCGCGCGAAATTATCCGATTCCTATCGAATTTATCGGCATGCAGGATACCTTCGGGGAGTCTGGAGCTCCTACCGCGCTTCTCGAGAAATATAGCATGGGCAAAGACAGCATCATGCGCGCCGTGAAAAAAGTTTTACGGAGAAAGTGAGGCTAATGTAGTGTTCTAATGTTCTAATGGGTTTTTGGGACATGAGATCGCTAGAACATTAGAACAATTACAACTCTTAAAATCAACATGAAAAAACATACCCTGATCTGCGTTGGCGATGTCGTGATGGATGCATTCATCGTCCTGGAGAAAGCTCGTGTGCACAAGCATCCCGATCGCGAACATCTCGAGATCTGCATGCCGTTCGCCGACAAAATTCCCTACGAATCACTGACGGTAATGCCGGCGGTCGGCAATGCCTCGAACGTCGCGGTCGGCGCTCGGCGCCTCGGCATTAATACGGCAATCCTTACGGCGGTCGGCAATGATTACTACGGGCGGCAGATTTTTGATTGGTATCGGAAGGAGAAAGTCGGCACAGAACTCGTCAAGATAAACGACGGCAAGCCGACCAACTATCATTTCGTCCTGAATTACGGACCGGAACGGACAATTCTCATCAAACACGAAGATTATCGCTACGACGATCCGGAGCGCCTCGATGGCGTCCCGTGGATTTATTTTTCCTCGATCGGCGCACATACACTCACTTTTCATGAAAAAATGGCGCAATATCTTGCGGTGCATCCGGATACCAAAATGGCGTTCAACCCGGGGACGTTTCAATTAAAATTCGGCCCAAAAAAATTGAAGAAGATCTACGAGCGTAGCTATGCGCTTTTCGTGAATCGCGAAGAGGCGGAGCTCATTCTCGGTGCGAAGCGTGACAATATCAAGGAATTACTCAGCGGGTTACGAAAACTTGGCCCCAAGGTTGTCGTGATCACTGACGGACCCTTCGGCGCTTATGCGTCGGATGATGATTCATGCTATTTTATGCCGCCCTATCCCGATCCAAGACCGCCGGTTTCCCGTACCGGCGCCGGCGATGCTTTTTCGACGGGATTTCTCTCGGGCTTGATTTATGGATTATCGGTTCCTGAAGCTTTGAAATGGGCGCCGATCGAATCCATGCATGTTGTGCAATATTTCGGCGCGCAAACCGGATTACTCACGAAACCCGAGATTCTCAAGCTTTTGAAAAAAGCACCGAAGAAGTATCAACCGAAGTTTATATAGAGATTTGGGAATTTTGATTCAGGATTCAGGAATAATTCATTCTTGAATCTCGAATCTTAAATCACGAATCAAATATGTTAAACTAACATGGCGATCCGTAAAAAAGCACCTCCGAAGCGTTCCGTAGAACTTTTGCATCATTTTCGCTGTTATGCATGCGGCAAGTGGTGGTCGGTTGGTGATGCTCCTTTGCGGAAGACACTTTGGTTCTGTCCGTGGTGCGGCATGAAAGAAATATATGCGGCCCAAAAGAAGTGAGAATGTTAGAATGTTCTAAGGTTGTAGTGTTATAGTGTCTTACAAATCCATTAGAACAATTACAACACTAAAACATTACAATATTGCAACATGAAAACATTCCGCGAAATTCTTGCTGACGCCGACGCCCGCCACGTGGCCGTGGGACACTTTAATATATCGGATCTCGCTGCGCTCAAAGGAATTTTTTCCGCCGCACAGGAGTTGAGCAAACGATTCGCGACGAGCGATTCGCGACGAGCGATTCCAGTCCTCATTGGCGTTTCAGAGGGAGAACGGGAGTTCATTGGCGTACGACAGGCGGCGGCGCTCGTGAAGAGCCTGCGAGATGAATATGACTATCCGATTTTTTTGAACGCCGATCATACGCATACTTTTGAAAAAGCAATCGAAGCGGCACAAGCGGGATTCGACGAAATTCTTTTTGACGGGTCAGGTTTGCCGATGGAAGAAAATATCGCCGAAACGAAAAGAGTAGTCGACGCGATTCGCGCAATCAACCCTGACATCGTGATGGAAGGCGAGATCGGCTACATCGGAACGTCATCCGAAATTATCGATAAGAAGCCGGAGAACCTCGCGCTTTCGACGCCGGAGGAAGCAGCGCAGTTTGTGCGAGAAACGGGTGTCGACGTGCTTGCTCCTGCCGTCGGTAACATGCATGGCCTCTTAAAGGAAATGGCGACGGGGGATATGCGAAAACATCTTGATATCGCGCTTATCGCGGAGATTAAAAAAGCGATCTCCGTCATTCCGGCGCAAGCCGGAATCCAGAGCGGTGGACATTGGATGACTCTTCATGGCGGTTCGGGTACCGCTGACGAAGATTTTAAAGCGGCGGTGGCGGCAGGTATGGATATTGTCCACGTTTCGAGCGAGCTCCGGCTTGCATGGCGCCGTGGTATCGAAGCCGGTCTTGCAGCAAATCCGAATGAGATCGCACCGTATAAGATTTTTCCCCAGGCGGTCGGCAATATCAAAGGAATCGTCGAAAACCGTCTAGCGCTTTTCAACAGTTTTTAGGCCCTATTTTATGGTCACTCTTAGTTATCCACAAGCCAGCTTGACGGGTGCGTTGAGTGGCGTAGACTGTAGGTAGTCCTTGCAAAAATTTCATAGATAGCAATACAAAAAATTTTTCTGGCATTTTTGCCGGGACTCCGAGTTAAGGAGCATTAAGTGTGTTTTTCCGGCGGTCAACATAGACGAAAAAGCTA
>CAYUBE010000006.1:0-36285 GCA_964442965.1 uncultured Candidatus Saccharibacteria bacterium | reverse complement strand
GCAGGAGAGGACGCGAAGCGCCCGCGATGAAAATTTTGTAAGTTCTGAAATGTGGACCCAGGGAGAATCGGACTCCCGCCAGGGACCTATCCCGCGTTATCTTCAAGCCGCATTGCGCGGTTATTCTGCGGGAGCACTAGGCGCGACGAGAAGACAGTAGCCGAGCTACGGCTCCGAGGAGCAACGAAGTGCTCCCGCAGAATAACCGCAACCCGAAGGGATTCTCTCCGTTTCAGCAGCTCCTACGTTGCTCCTTCTCGAAATACCATTGAGGTATTCCTTCGCCGTCGCGCCTTGGCCTTGCTGAAACGGAGAGAATCGCGGGCAGAAGATAACGCGGGATAGGTCCGTGCAATGCGAATGCGTCCAACCGAAAAAAAATACTTTTCCTTGGTGGACCTGCGGGGAATTGGACCCCGACCTCGGCAATGCGAATGCCGCGTAATACCGTTTTACTACAGGCCCGAAATGAGGAGACAATGAACAAATCTCATTTGCTCATTTCCGATAAGCGAGGGCACACGCAACGCAGTTGCGGGACCCTCACAGGGAAATAGTAAGTGAAAGTTGATACAAAAACAAGATTTCCCTTTGTTCTCATATTCCGAGGAACATGAGAATAAAGAGATGATTATCCTTCGAATCTTAAGGATACTATTTTCGATGTTCCGTCTTCGTCGAGTGTTACGCCATAGAGCACATCGGCGGACTCCATCGTCGCGCGGTTATGGGTGATCACGATAAACTGGGTATGCTTCGAGAATTCCTTGAGCATTTCGGCAAAGCGCTTGGCGTTCCGTTCATCGAGCGGCGCGTCGACTTCGTCAAGCACGAGGAATGGCGGTGGACTGACGGAAATCATGGCAAAGACCGCAGCGATACCGACCAAGCTCCGCTCGCCGCCCGAAAGCACGTCAAGCGACGTTATCTTCTTCCGCGGCAACCTCACATCAATCTCGATGCCACCGGGATCTTCACCGAAGTTTTCCTCCGTGTTGTCGCCGTTCGTCACTTCGGTACGCGATGCTTCTTCATCACGCTCGGCGCTTAGCGCTAAGCGCTTAGCGATCTTCAGCTTTGCACTTCCCCCGCCAAACATCACGGTAAAGAATTTTTCGAATTCCTTATTTATCTTTTCGAGCGACCCCTCAAATTCTTTTTTTATTTTTTCCGTCAGCTCCTGCATGAGCCTCGTGAGGTCACGGACCGCCGCTTCGAGATCTTCCGATTCCTTCGCAAGATATCCGTAACGCGATTCAGTATCTTTCGCTTCTTTCATGAGCGCCTCATCTACCTCGCCGATCGACGCGAGATCGCCGCGCAAACGGAACATTCGCCGCTCCATATCCACCAACGGCTCGTGGCCATTATCCTTTTTCGCCAAGGCTACGAAGGACGCATCGGCATTCGCCGATGCGAACTCCTCCGGGCGGCGGCCTGCCTGATCGATCTGACGCAAAATTTCCTCACGATGCAGGTCGAGACGTTCTTTTTCCAAAATCAATTCACGATTCCGGTTTTCCCACTCCCCGATCTTATTTTTTGCGGTCTGTACCTCGGCGACCGCCGCCTTGAACATTTGATAAAATCCTTCTTGTCCCTTCTCGAACATCTGCTCCTTTTCCCGAAGCGCGGAAATTTCCGCGTCAAGCGTTCTGAAATCCTTGGTAACTTTCTCAAATTCATTCCGCAAGCCCGTAGGAATTTCCGAAGGAGATTCCTCTTTTTCACCGAGCGTCGTATCAATTTCTTCAAGAATACCCTGAACGGTCGCATGCAGTTCGCGAATATCCTCTTCAAGGGCACGAGAGAGTTCGATCTTCATTTTTCTCACAAGTTCCAGCAGCTTGTCTGCCGAGTATCCCCCGCGCGCCTTCGGCGCGGCCGCCATTTCCATTTGCGCCTCTAACCGGCCAAGATCCTTCTGAATCACGTTTCGCCGTTCTATCAAGGCACGGATGTCTTCCTTCACCTTGCTAAGTTCCTTCTTCTCTTCCGGCTGGCTTGCTTCAATCTCCGCCTGGCGTTTTTCTGCTACACGCAGGGCGGTCTCGAGGGCATCGCGCCGTTTTTTATTCTCTGCGACTTTTTCGTGAGCAATCTCCGCATGCTCCGCAATGTCCCTGAATTGAGAACCAAAAAAATCGTTTTCTAGATTACGCAATTCCTCTGCAAGCTCGCCACGGCGTTCCCAGCGTCCCGTCTGGCGCTTGAGCGACCGCAAATGCGGCAGAATTTCCTCAATGAGAGCTTTTGTCTTATCGAGATTAATGCGGCTGTTCCGCAACCTACGTTCAGCATCCGCTTTTTTTATCTGATACTCGCGAAGTCCTAATATTTCTTCTATCATCTCGCGGCGTTCCATCGGTGTCGAACGGATAAAGATATCGCTATCGCCCTGACCGATGATGATGAGTCCCTTGGATCCGAGGCGCGCCTTTGCGAAAAAATCAATGAGGTCGCGAAGAAGAATTTCGGATTTATTCAAAAAATATTTACTTTCACCGCCGCGCGATATCTGACGCGTAACCGTTACTTCTTCAAAATCAACGGGGAAAAATTTCCCTTTATTTTCGAAGTGTAGGCTGGCGCTCGCCATGCCGACCCGTGCCCGTTTCTGCGTTCCGGCAAAGATCAGATCTTCTACCTTGCTGCCGCGGAGATTTTTGGCTTCACGCTCGCCCAAGAGCCAACGAATGGCATCGACCACATTCGATTTTCCGGAACCGTTCGGTCCCACGATGGCGACGATGCCCGCCGGAAATTCCAAAACCGTCTTATTGGCGAAAGATTTAAAACCATTCAGTTCGAGTTTTTTCAAAAAATGAGACATGAGAATCAAAAAGGATCAGGTTTTGTGATGTGCTGATATTTCTTGCGAAGCTGGTTGTGGATAAAGTATTCTCGCCTGGTAGATGGTTCCTATCGTCTGCACAATCCCCATGATAACGAAAAGAACCGTGAATGAAAAGAAATTCACGATCACCCCGCCGATAAGAACGGAAGTACCGGTTATTATCTCTTGCGTTCCCTGTTCGATCCCCCAGATAAAACCCGCGTGACGGCGATCCTCGAATTTCGCATAGAGAGCGTCCCATGTCGGATTGGCAAGCGCCAGTGCAATTCCCAGTCCTCCCTCCACAAAAAAGAGCTCCATCGGAGTGTGAATAAATAAATAGCAGAATGTAAAGAGTGCATTGAGGGCGTACCCGATAACCATGAGCTTCGCGTGACCTATTTTGTCGGAGATTCTGCCTACGAAAATCTCGAGTATCCCGGTCACTAAAAGAAAAATGGCCCATGCCCATGATATGTCTAAAATATTCCCGCCAATCCTGCCGGCAAATACGGCAAATAATGGACCGAATAATCCCTCTCCTAAATACCAAAAGCTCGCCCCGATTAAAAGAATTTTTTCCTCTTTTTTCATGACGCGGAATTATTTCCCGTATTTCCTGAGCGCGTTCTTGGCGGCCTCGATCTCGGCGTCCTGTTTTGAAAGTCCTTCACCCTCCGCGATCAGCTGACCGCCGAAATAGACGCCCATCGTGAAGCGGCGTTCATGCGCCGGGCCGGATTCACCCCGCACCGCATAGGTCGGCGTTACTTTGAGTTTTTCCTGAATAACCTCCTGAAGTTCGCTTTTTGCATCTTTGTAGCTCTTCGTTTTCAACACCTCGTCAAGATGAATAAGTACAAACTTTTCAACGAACACGCGCGTCTTTTCGAAACCCTGATCGAGATAAATGGCGCCGATTACCGCCTCGATCGCGTTCGCGAGGATCACTTCCCGCGCACGGCCGGTGTCCTTCCGCTCGCCGCGAGACATGAGAACAAAATCCTCAAGGTCGATATTTTCTGCAACCCGTGCGAGAATCTGATAATTTACGAGTGCTGCGCGAAGCACGGTGAGCTGGCCCTCCGGCTGGTTCGGGAATTTTCGGAACAATGCATCGGTTACGATAAGCTCGAGCACGGCATCGCCAAGATATTCGAGCCGCTCATTATGCGGCAAGTGCCACTTCGGGTATTCGTTCAGGTAAGAACGGTGCGTCAGTGCCTCGATGATGAGGTCTTTATTCTTAAAGGTAACGCCGATCTTCCGGCCGTAGTCTTCCGGGTTCATGATTTCTCAGTATGCTCGCTCTCGGGCGCAGCGTGATCGTTTATTTTTTCTTTCGTATCTTTTCCTTCCAGGTCACCCATTTCACGGTAGATCGTTCCGAGAACCCCGTTCACGAAACGCGACGTATTCGGGCCGCCGTAGTTTTTCGCGAGTTCGATCGCCTCATTGATCGCGACGCGCGGCGGCACCTCGTTATGGTCGGCAAACAAAAGTTCATAAAGGCCGATGCGCAGAATGTTACGATCGATGACGGCGATCTTTTCGACCGGCCAATCAGGAGCGGCTTTTTTCAAGATATCGTCTATCGCCGTAAGATGTTCGGCGATCCCTTTCAAAATCCGCCACGCAAAATCCGGCTCATCGATGCCGGGCGCAAATTCCTCAAGATTTCTTTCGAGAATCGCGGTAATATCCTTCTCGTGCTTATAAAAATCCCACTCGTAGAGTGTTTGCAAGATGACCGTCCTTATAAGATGCCGTGTTGCCATAATGATAAAGAGCTGATCGCTTATCGCAAGTTGCTAGGCGCTTAAAGATTTTGAAAAATTTCTTAACTTTCTCACCAATTTCTCAGCCTCCTCATATGCGTCCTCCCTGGTTTGAAATGAAACATACTCCACCCCAAAGGCAATACGAAAAATGCTTACTGTTTCAAAAACCGATCCTATAGCCATGATAATGTACTTTTTAAAATTTGCTGTTGAACCGGCGGAACCCTCTGCAATGTTGTTGGAAACGGAAACAGCAGCTCTTCGCAACTGATCACTCAAGCCATAATTTTCACATTTCGGGAAGACGCTGGCTATACCGTAGCAACACTTGCCATAAGCAATTGCCAACTGCCAGACCTCTAAACCTTCGAATCTGAACATCTTTGGTACGATAGGCGCTACGCGATATGCGCTTCGCTACTGCTTTCCGCACCGCGCGCAAAGGCGATGCGCCATCCGGGGCGCTCCGCAGTTCTTGCAGACCAGGAGCCGCTCTTTTTTCATGGCCAAATGGGACCGTCGCCGGCCCACCTTGCCATGAGTATGATGTTTAACTGGTACGCCTCCCATAGTTCCTAGATATTAGCCGATTTCCCAAGAAACCGCAAGGGCTCCGGCTTTCCGGTTTTCTGAAAGACATAGACTCAAAAGATATACTTGTCCCGTGGGACTTAAACTCACGGTCCCGCAGGACAAGTATATCTTTTGCGAGGAACGATAGTCTTTCAGAAAAGAAATTCTCCGCTTATTTTTTCATCATTCCGGCCCCCACTGGGATCCAGACCTTTTTAAAAATTCTTTTCAAAATCCGGATGTGCGCAAGATTGACGCAAGACCCACAACGCTATACGCTGTAAACTAGTAAGAAAAAATCTATAAATTTTCATATCAAAACAAGGAGGATATTGAGATGTTTGATAGTAATTCTTGTAGAATAACGGATAAGCTGGAAATCGAGATACCCGCACTCGCGAGACCGACGATTGAAGAAATCCGAGAGAAATATCCGTGGATTCGTTCGATCAAGTATGATAACTCCCCCGTCAAACCGGTCACCTTGGTACTGGGGACCGTTGCTCGCTCGGGTGAAATTTTTACAACCGTCACCGAGCACCAAGAGAGACTACGCTCAGTGAACGGCATACTGGGTTACCAACATGCCGTGTGGATCCTTGCAAATAAGGATAAATTCCTTGATGGCGATTATTGGTGCTCGTTCAGCAAAGAATTCCGCTTCAAAATTTATATGGAGTTCTCGGGAATACGGGTTATTGGTAACGGTGGCTTTACGAATGAGAGATATCCCTGTCTTGTGGGTGACGACAAAAACATTTGGATGTTGGTTTGGTTTGGCATCCACTGGCACTACAGAGATCTCACTTCCTCAGATAGCCGCATTGCCCTCGACGCAGCAGGCAAAGCCTGATCTTTTAAACTTCCGCGGTTCTTCAACTTTTGAAGCCGCGGATTTTATTTTGTCACTACATTAGCCGCGTACCTGTTAAAAAGAAGAAAAAACAATCCCGCACCATCGGGATTGTTTTTTCTCGCTGTTCAAGACAGTTTTCAATAATCTTCTCCCATCCCGCCAGGCATGCCGCCCATCGGCGGGCCTTTCTTTTCGGGAAGATTCGTTATGGCTGCGCCGATCGTAAGATAATTCGCCGCAACCGAGATCGCATTCGTAAATGCCATCTTGGTAACCTTCAAGGGATCGATGATGCCGGCCGCTTTCAAATCTTCGTCGTTTTTATTTTTCATCGCATTGAAGCCGCGCCAGCTGTTTTTTTCTTTCCAATTAGCCTGCAGCTTATCTATCACACTCCCCGGCTCTTCGCCGCTGTTTTGAATTATCGCCGAAAGTGGAGCCTTGAGGGCGCGGCTCAATATTTTATACACAGCGGCGGACACGGAACCAGTTTCCAATTTCTCTGGCGTTATTGCGGGAATTGTGTTGAAAAGCGCAATGCCACCGCCCGGCACAATACCCTCTTCCATTGCGGCCCGCGTCGCATTCACCGCGTCATCAACGCGCTGCTTAAGTTCTTTCTGGGCCGCTTCGGTTGGCGCACCGACTTTAATAACGGCAACACCGCCCGCGAGCTTACCCAAACGTTCCTGCAATTTCTCTTTATCGAAATCGGAATCCGTTTTCCTAATCTGTGCCTTGAGCTGGGCAACGCGGTTCTCGATTTCCTTCTTTTCGCCCTTGCCATCCACAATGGTTGTCTTGTCCTTGTCGGAAACTACACGATGCGCACGACCAAGATCGTCAAGCTCCGCATTTTCCAATTTTTTACCAAGATCTTCCGCTATCAAAGTCGCGCCAGTCACAATCGCAATATCCTGCAACATTTCCTTTTTGCGATCACCAAAACCCGGAGCCTTCACGGCAAGAACATTAAAAATGCCGCGTAGCTTATTCACAACAAGCGTTGCAAGCGCCTCGCCATCGAGATCATCCGCAACGATCAAAAGCTCTTTCTTGCCGCTCGCCACGATTTTCTCAAGCAAAGGCAAAATCTCCTGGATCGAGGAAATTTTCTTGTCGGTCACGAGAACATAAGGCTCATCAAGTGACGCCTCCATCTTTTCCTGATTGGTCACCATATACTGCGAGACATAGCCACGATCGAACTGCATACCCTCAACCATATCATAGGAATTACCGATCGTATTTGAATCTTCTACCGTCACCACGCCTTCCTTCCCAATCTTCTCCATCACCTCGGCGATAAGTCCGCCGATCTCGGCATCCTTCGCAGAAAGCGTTGCAACCTCTTTGATCTTCTTGTTGTCGTTAATAAGCTCACGCTGATCTTCGAGCGCTTTCACGACGCCAGAGCTCGATTTGCGAAGCTCTTCCGCAAGCTGAATTACGTTAAAGCCTTTCTCGCGAATCACTTTTTCTCCCTCGTCAATCATCGCGTGCGCGAGAACCGTTGCCGTCGTTGTTCCGTCACCCACGCCGTCGTTCGTTTTATCGGCAGCTTGTTTAATAAATTCCGCGCCGACATTTTCCCACTTGTCCTCGAGCTCGATCTCTTTCGCGACCGTCACGCCGTCAAAGGTTACCTGCGGCGCGCCATAACCCTTTTCGATCACAACCGCACGGCCGCGCGGGCCAAGCGTCATCGTGACCGCCTGCGCCAGCTTGTCGATTCCTTTCTTAATGGAAGCCCGCGCATCTTCGTTGAATTTAATCTGTTTTGCCATAGTAGTTGGCCACTAGGTACTAGCCACTGGCCACTAGGTAAAAATTTTTTCTTCTAGTGGCTAATTGCTATTGGCTAGTGACTATTCAATAACCGCGAGTACGTCATCTTCCTCGACCAGGAAGTATTTTTTATCGCCATCCTCGATCTTACTCTCATCGCCCCACGGTTCCTTAAAGAGCACCGCCTGACCGACCGTAACCGACATCGGTACGCGGCCGCCCGTCTCATTCATTTTTCCCGGACCGATCGCCACGATTGTTCCCCTGCTCTGTTTCTTTTTGTCCGCCGTGTCCGGCAAGACGATACCCGACTTTGTCTGCTTCGCCTCGTCCTCAATCGGCGCTATCAAAACATGATTGGATAATGGTTTTATGTTCATAGTTTATTAAGTTGTAATGATATAGTGTTGAAGTGTCGTAATAAACCCTCGGCCATTAAAACCCTGCGACACTAAAACATTACAACCATTTTTCTTTTGGCACTCTCGATCCTTGAGTGCCAATAGCATTTTAGTCTCTCCTGGCATCCTGTCAAGAACCGCCAGTACTGCTATACTACAGGAAAAGGTCGGTTATCAATACTCTCTCATGGAACATATCGAAATTATTTCCAAGTCGCTTCGCGGCATGGCATGGATGTTCGCCCTTCAGGGCATCCTCGCGGTCGTCTTCGGATTCCTCATTCTCCTCTACCCGCCGCTTCTTGCGATCCTCGTCGGCGTCGTCTGCGTCATCGCCGGCATCGTTGGCATTATCGCGGCCATCATGATCGGAAAATTTTCCAAAATAAAAACTGTGGCGTAAAAGATTCAATCAACGCAAAAATGGCGTTCTCCTCTGAGGAACGCCGTTTTTGAAATTACTTAAATTTTTTATCCGCTAATCGGGACTGTCTTATAATAGAATGCAACGTCCCAATTGGAATTTCTTTTTTGTCGGTCGGCACAATGACCGTGGCAACGACATCGCTCGTTTTTCGATATTTTGCATGGCTACCTCTTTGAGAAACAAAAACGAAGCCTTCCCGAAGGAGAATAACCACGATCTGCCGCGAGGAAAACAGTTTAGACATGCTGCACCTCAAGAGACGGCGCCTCAATTCCTCTTATTTTGGATTGTGATTCTCCCTCAAGATACAACAATAGTGCCTCCTTTAAATTTTTGAGGGCTAATGCTTTCGTCTTGCCGAAACTTGAAACATCAACATTGAGGCACTGAGCAACGTAATATTTTTTTTCCCGCCAAACCACGCTGGTAAATGGTATTTTTTTCATACCCCTTACCTTATATACTTTTTTGGTGGGCGCAAGTTCCTTTTTATCTTTTTTTAATAAACGACGAACTCGCTTAGTCTTTTTTAAGTTGATCATAGATATTAAGCAGCGCCTTAATGGCGTCGCCTGCAGAAATATTATTCTGCTTATACAGCACGTCGGTCACATCACCCGCCGCCCAGATGCCCGGGCAGGACGTCATCTGTGTTCGCGCATCAACTTTCACTGCCCCATAGGCATCGCGATCCACCAGATCTTTCACAAAATCAGAATTGGGGACGAGCCCGATCTCCACAAAAACGCCGTCCACCGGAAGCTCTTTTGTCTCACCGCTTTTCACATCCTGATATTTGATGCCGGTCACAAAATCCTTGCCTATGATTTCCTGCGCTACCGCATTCCAAATGATCTGCACCTTCGGATCGTTTTTTATTTTTTCCTGAGTCACCGGGTCACCCTTTAAAATCTCCGAGCGGATCAAAAGGTATATCTTCGAGGCATACGGGACGAGGTCGATCACGGATTCAAGCGCCGAGTTTCCGCCGCCGACGACCACGACCGTCTTTCCGCCGAAGAGCGGCGCATCGCAGATCGAGCAATAGACGACGCCCTTCCCTTCGAATGCCGCCTCGCCCGGAATGCCAAGCTTCTTGCGGTTACTGCCGGAAACGAGAAGAAGATATTTCGTCTCGTATCCTTTTCCGTTCTTGGTGGTAAGCGAAAACGTGCCGTCCTCTTTTTTCTGTACGACGACCACCTGATCGTCGCTTATAATTTCGATACCTTGTTGAGCGCGGAGGTGCGCCTCAAGATTTTTTGCGAGATCAAACCCCGAGATGGATGGCGTGCCAACCCAGTTTTGGATATCGGCCGAAACTACCGACTGACCGCCAAAACCATCAGTAAGAAGCAAAGCGTTCATCTTTTTCCGCGCAGCATAAATTCCGGCAGCGATACCGGCCGGACCTCCGCCAATGATGATTAAATCGTACATGGTAAGTACAGTATATCATGCCCGTCAAGCGGCAGGCGAATATGAACAAGCCGTCAAGCCAGCTGTTAGGATAGAGCCTTTGCACCTTCGGTCTCCGGGGATGCCATGATTGCCGCACGAACATTTTTCAATAACCAGTGGACGAAGCATCCCGAAACGATACCGGTCGCCGCGCCGGCCACGACATCAAGAGGCCAATGAACACCGGCATAAATTCGGGCAATGCCCATGAGCGCAGCGAGCACTATGAACCACGCACCCCACTTCCGATCGGCGAACCATACCGTAACGGCGAGCGCAAAAAACCATGCCATATGCCCCGACGGAAACGACCATCCGCTTTCGCCGATGAGCGGGGAAAAACCAAGTGCCGTGAACGGACGCGGGACGTGATAAAAAAAATAAATACCTTCCGCAAGGATCCCGCGCGCAAGAATAACGGCAAGCGCCCCTTCCGCGAAAAGATAAAATTTACGCCGAGTGGTAAATTCGCGGAAAACAAGGACGAGGAAACCAATCACCAAAAGATATGGCACATACTCTGCAAAAAAAATCGCCACGACATCCGCAACAACAGAATGCCCGCTCCAGCCATGGATGAAATTAAAAACGGCGAGGTTCCAATAGGACATGTAAAGATTAAATCATGAAACAGGAGAAAACAAAAGGCGAAGAAACTTATTGAGTCGCGGTGATGTGCCGAGCGCTATACGCCAGATCGCCATTCACTTTTTTGCCAGGATTGAAAATATTTTCCGGATCGAAAATACGCTTGGTTTCCGCAAAAAGCGCCATGATGTCGGGACCATACATTTCTTCAAGATACGGTGTGCGGATCAGGCCGTCGTTATGTTCCGCCGTGATGGAACCGTGATAGTGGAATACTAATTGATATACTTTCTCGGCGATCTCCGGAATCAACGCCCGTATGCGCTCATTTTTCAGATCCATCAGCGGAATGATGTGAAAATTTCCGTTTCCCGGGTGCCCTGAAATCGTGTAGATCAAATCGTTTCCATAGTAATCGAGTATCGCGTTCACTTTCAGCAGAACCTCCGGCAAATATTCCGGCTTTACGATAAAGTCGTCTATAAAAGGCACCGTATCTTTGCCGCTCGTATTGTTGTGGAGCAAAGCAAAACTCTCCCGTCGGATTGTCCAGTATTTCTGTTCCTCTTTTTCATTTTTCAGCACGCGCACACGGATTCCCTCATGCGATGCCGCAAACTTCGCGATGTCGAGATGGAGACCATTGAGCTTTACCGTTAATTCCTTTTCGTCGTCGCCCGTGAGCTCAATCAGCATGATCATCTTCGGCATGCCGCCACGGAGAACCATTCTGATCTCCGGAAGAAATTGCCACGCAAGCGCGAAAATATTCCCTTTCATGGAACGCAAAACTTGCCGCCAGAGCTTCACTGCGACCACGAGCGTTCGATCGTCATACGACTCAATGCTTTCCGGATTAAATTTCAGGACATCCCCTACGAGATCGGCGGCGAAGCGAAGATCTTTCAAAAACACAACGGCCATGCGGGAATGTTTTTTTGCAGGCACGAGGCCGAGCGTCGCCTCCGTCAAAAGCCCGAGTGTTCCCTGTGAACCGACGATGAGCTTCGTGAGATCGAAAATATCCTTCTCTTTATCCCACACGTTCCAGAGATAATAGCCCGCCGAATTTTTCGAAACATCAGGCTTTGCTTTACGAATCGCGTCGTAGTGGGACTCGATGAGGGCATGGATTTTGCGGTACAGGTCCCCTTCAAAGCTTTGTTCAGCGAGTTTCGTTCTGAACTCGACACCGGAGAGCGGTCTGATATCATGCTCTTCGCCGTCGCTCATCACGAGCTTTAGCCCGCGAACATAATTTTCTGTTTTTCCATAAGCGAGCGTCTTTTCGCCGCCGGAATTGTTATTCACCATGCCACCGATCGCACAGAGGTCTTTTGAAGCCGGATATGCCGGGTAAAGCAACCCTTTCGGAATGAGTTCTTTCTCGAGGTCCCGGAAATAAACGCCGGGCTCGACAATCGCAATTCCAGTATCGGAATTGCGATTGTCGCCCCGCGCAGCCTCGGCGAAGTGGGGCAACTCCCCAACCTCCTTGATGTGATTAAAATATTTTGTGAACGAAACAATAATGCTCTCGCCGAGCGGCCCGCCTGTCATGTCGGTGCCGGCCGATCGGCCCGTGAGCGAAATTTTTTCTCCTGTGGCTTTCTTTTTCGCAACAAATTTCACCAAGCTTTTGATGTCCTCCACGTCCTTCGGAAAAACCACCACCTGCGGCCTCACTTTGAAAACGGAATAATCGCGGCTTGCCGCAGCGAGCGCCGCCTCATCCGTCGCCACGTCACCGTGAAAAAACAATTTAATCTCGTCCGCGAGCATGCCTTAATATTACCCGCCATTTACCACCTTTGTCGAACGCATAAAGCAAGCGGCAAGCTAAGAGCTTGCCGCTTGCTTTATGGAAACGAAAATTGGGTAAAACTAGTGCGTCTGGCACACTACTCCACCCGCTACGGTCTCATAATTTTCGATCCAAGGTCCTGTACTGTACTGGGCACAAGGCTGGATACCGCTCGTGATGGACGAGGCATAATCCGAACCGCCCACATAGCCTTGTTCCTTGCAATACTGATTACTACTACCACCTGAACAAAGCGGAAGTGAAGTACCCGCAACCGTTTCCTTGGGATTACTGACAACAACATTGATCGGCTGGGTCGACACCACGGGAGCTGGCGTTACCATGACCGTAGCGGACGCGGAATTCGATCCGCCGGCATTCGTACATGTCAAGATGTATGCCGTAGTTTGCGTTACGGGCGGCATAGTTTGGAGACCGCTCAAGGCCACGGAACCCTGCCAGCTACTTACCGTAGGAGAAGCGGAAGCGCTGCAGGAGGTAGCACCTGAGGACGACCAGAAGAGACTTGCCTGACCCCCTGACAAAGTGGATGTGGGCGATACAGACACAGAAACCGTGGGAACAGCAGGAGCAATCGTGTACGACGGGCTGTTGCCGCTCGTCACGGTGCCGTTCGATGTCTGACCGCTAAAACTAAGCTCATAACCAGAGGCGGCAGTCACCGTCGACGGAACCGTCCAGGTGAATGAATTTTGCGTCGCGGCATTTAATTCCCCGAGATAGACACCATGTACTCCCAAGGCACCACCTGTGAGGTAGACATAATAAGTAACTGACGCGACCGCGCCGGATAGGACAAAATTATAAGTCTGACCATATTGAAGAACTGAACCAGCGGCGGGAGACGTAACAGAAAGGGAAGTTGATGGCTGAGTCGACACCACAGGAGCCGCCGTCACCGCCACCGTCGTAGAGGTCGGGCAGTGAGGCAAAAATAAATGCCTCCTGTTGCGTGGTGCCTCCTGCAGGGCTCGAACCTGCGACCGTCTCCTTAAAAGGGAGCTGCTCTACCAACTGAGCTAAGGAGGCATTTATTTTTGACGAACGAACCAATCGGACTAAAATATGCTTCATATTTTAGTTCAAAGGGAGCTGCTCTACCAGACTGAGCTATAGGGGCACGCCGCGTATAACGCTGTATCCATTTTTATTGTTGATGAGCGAACCGACAGAGCTAAAATATGCTTCATATTTTAGCTTAAAGGGAGTCGCTCTACCAGACTGAGCTATAGGGGCACTCTGCGTACGACCCACTTCATTAAATCATATTTTTATTTTCAACGAGCGATCCGATGGACAAAATTCTTATTTTGCAAAGGGAGTTGCTCTACCAGACTGCTTGTCCGCCATAGCGTAAGCGACGGCGGAAGCTATAGGGGTAAATATTTATCTCACAACCCACACATGCCCTTGTAAACACTATTGGAATGGCGATACAAAAAACCAAAGCAATATTTTTATAGCAAATTTTAAGAAAATAAACAAACGAGAAATCGAAACGTTCTCGTTCTCAAGAAGTTGGATAAGTAATCCCCCGGGGCATCGAAGCACTAACATTCTTCGAACGATTTTGGCAGATCAGAAAAATTATGGACCGAAGCAAACTCTACCGAGGCACGCCCATGGTAGGTCGCCATCCAAATACCACTTATTTTGATATTTCACGATTCTGATCGTCTGCCCGGAGTTTGTTACGCAAGTTCCATAATCGTCGGTTTGGTTCAGGAGTTGAACGCATCCTCGAAAAGCATAGTAATTTTCAAAAGTGCTATGAGCTTTGCGCAGGTAAAACCACTGGCTTATTCCCAAAATAAGAATCAATAACACCGCGAGGGCAATAAGAACTGCGGGCAATTTATCCGACGCCTTGAAGCCCCTCATTCTTTCCTTGGCTCGACGACGACCGCGGTCCCATATGCCAAAACCTCGGTCACTCCCCTCGTAATTTCCGTTGCGTCATATCGTGCACCAATAACTGCGTTCGCCCCGATCTCTGCCGCATGTTTCAACATAAGATCAAAAGCGTCGGCGCGAGTTTTCTCGCAAAGCTTGGTAAATAAGGAAATGTTTCCGCCAACAAGGGTTTGCAACCCTGCACCGATCGACCCGAAAATGTTGCGGGAGCGGACAATAATACCTCTCGCAATTCCTAGATTCTTTACGATGCGATAGTTATCCAGTTCAAAAGCCGTCGTAACCATCACATATTCAACCATATTATCATTCATGGAGTTGACTATGTCACAAACAAAAATTTATTGCTCTCCGTGCATAGGGAAGATCCTTCATATTGCTACCCCTATGAACCTTGGCTACTACCAAAGAAAGAACCGAGAGCTTTCATGATATCTATTGGATTTACTCCTTTTACAAGAGCAGCCACTACCAAAATCAAAAGTATCAGCCCGCCCCAGTCTTGCCAAGTCCAACTGAACGTCCAACCCTTCCCCTTTCCACTTGCCGTGGCAGTTGCCTCAACCCCAAAGACCTCCGGGACAGGTTTCGGGTGAACGGTTCCGCCATACGCGCCCGCAATAACAGCAATGACCAGAAACAGCGCTATTGCCAATGGGGTGATAGGAATGAAAATCGATATAAGCCAAAGAATGAAAACGGCAACGCCCGCCCAAATGAAAGAGAATTTTATCTTCTTCATAACTTCTTCATTATAGCACTTTTGATTATTGGCATATAATTGCGTTTATTTAATTAAAGGCTCATCTAGACCAGCGTGTAAAATGCACTCCCGCACAGGCGTGGACGATGTTTAAACAATTTTGAAAAAAAGTGTTCACTGATAGCCTTCATCATCGCAACGCTTTTTTTATCAACTTCAGCAACCTTGGTTGCAGATGTTGGTTCCCGACGACCATACCGTCGCTCCCCAATTTCCAATCCTTGCCACGCAGATCCGTTACCAGACAACCCGCCTCTTTGAGTATCAAGGAAACGGGCGCATGATCCCATGCGAGATAACTCAACGAAAAAGCCCAGTCCCTTTTCCCCGAGGCAACTGATGTCATGGTGATACCTATTGATCCCAACGCACTTAACCAAAATGTTTCTTTTTCAGCAGTAATTGCAAGATATTTCATAACCCTGGGCACGCGTTTCCTCATATTGCACGTTCCACAACCGAAACTCCTCTCCCATTCTTTGGTGTCTGAGCACCGTATCCTTTTCCCGTTTAAAAAAGCGCCGTGTCCTTTCTTTGCAAAATAGAGTTCCTTGTGAATTGGATCATAGATTGCCGCCAATTGCACTTCGTCATCTTTTACGAAGCTAATCATTGTGCAAAAGAGAGGCATCTTCGTGACGAAATTTCTTGTTCCATCAAGAGGATCGACCGTCCAAACATATCTCGACTCCCTTTTGCCACCAGGGATCTCTTCCGAAATAATGTCGTGATCGGGATATTTTTCTTTGATCCCTTTGATAATGATTCTGTTGGCCGCAAGGTCCGCTTCCGTGACGACATCGGCAGCGTCCGATTTTGTGTATTTGATGCCCACTTTGCCAAACTTCCTCGCTGTCACCGTGCCAGCTTGAACCGCCAAATGTTTAATCAGTTTTTCAGTTTTGTGATCCATGTGTATGTATTCTAACAGGATTAGAAAACCATTGCATTTTATTGTCTGGTGAACAAAGTAGGATTTAAACAACCCAGTTCCACGTCCGGTTGCCCGTATAAAAATTAGCCCTGATTTACAAGGCTAATTTCGTTGGCGCGCCCTCGTGGACGCTATTGGAACTGAAATTCGAACGCACGGTAACTCAATCTTTATTGCTCATATCATGTCCGATGGGACTCTTGGGATTCAAGCAGCATGACGCGTGCCCTCAATTTCATGGTATTCCCGTAACGCAAGAGTCCCCGGTACGAAGCGAGAGTTTCTTTTGTGGGATGAGAAGTAGTTCGTTTCAGCATCCTGCGTTTGGTGGCGGTTCGAAGAACGCGATGATCGGGGAAATGCACCCAGCCGAGGAAGTCTACACCCGAGGCAAGCGTTTGTAAAAATACTTTCTGGGGATGAAGGGTAAGCCGCAGACGATTTGTAAGAAAATTATTGATCTCGGGCAAAATTATTTCAAGCCACATGCGGTTCGGTGAGAAGATAACGAAATCATCCGCATAGCGGATATAATATTTCGCGCAAAGTTCGTGTTTCACGAACTGGTCGAATTCATTCATATAGATATTCACCAAAAGCTGCGAGGTAAGATTCCCAAGCGGTAAACCGATGCCTGGCCGGATCGACGAGAAACTGCCGATGACTTCAGAAAGGAGTTCCATAATCCTCGTATCTTTGACACGGGATTTCAAAATTTCGAGCAGTACGCGATGGTCAATGCTCGCAAAAAATTTTCTGATGTCGCACTTCAAAATCCACGCGGTCCTTATATTATTCCGTCCTGCTTGGCGGGCGAACTGCTGGAAACGTGTAAGAGCCCGGTGCGTTCCCTTTCCGATGCGACACGAGTACGAATCCGCGATAAACGTACGATCGAAAAAAGGATAGAGCACACGATAGATCGCGTGATGGACGAGCCGGTCGCGCACAGTTGCCTTGTGGATATCGCGCGGTTTCGGATCGGAAATCTTGAATGCATCGTACCCACCGTGACGATAGGCGCCGCTCTTCAAATCAGCGCTCAAGGAAATAATGTTATCCATAAGATGTAATTGGAATACCTGCACATCGCGTTTCCCCTGTTTCCCCCGCAAAAACTCACGCCATGCCTCAAGAAGGTTTTCGACGTTTGCAATCTCCTCAATATTTCCCGTAAACATCTTTTTCATGATATCGGTGAAACAAATAAAAACTCCCGAAAACGGGAGAAAAATGAAGAAACTTGCGGAAGCGCGAAGGCGAAGCCGCCACTGCCGCTCCACCGGCCGTCAGGGCCGTCCCAAAGCGCACTCAGCCAGCCACCGTCGTCGAGACGGTCCGCATCGAGCAAGCGCGGGTCGCCAACGGAATCTTTGATTGGATCATGCATGGCCACGATCCAATACAAACCCATTTCCTCAAGGTCTTTATCCGTGAATTTTTCACGGATGAGGCATGCTATTTCAGCATTCGGAGTTACCGGTTTCCTGTTCTCAAAAGTCAAACTTTCTGCATAAGCTCGGATTTTTTTAGTAACCCGATCCTTATCAGTAAAAAGCTTACCCCCCAAGACAACGATTTCAGTGGTTATCTCAGAGGTCGGTTTGAAATCCGGCGAAAGAAGGATGCTTTTTGCGTAATCGCCGACGCGGTAGTTTTTGTTTTGAAGACGCCCTATCCATTGTTTTCCGGTTGTTCCATCGGAAGTGACAGAAAAACGGATAACGCCGTCCTGTTCAGTCCAAGTACGGGGCGGCAAAGAAATAGTGACTTCGCCGCGGAGGAATCTCTCGACGCCATCTTCTCCGGCTTGCGCTCTTATCATTTTTATGAGCGCGTTGAGCTGCCCTGCTGTATAACCAGCTGATGCAAATTCTGTGTTTGTGTTCATGACTTACTCCTTGCCCTTATTTGGGCGTTAAACTTCCTCTTGTCCGAGGAGGAACCATGGCCACCGTGGTCATAGCGAGAAATGGCCTATCCGCAAGCCGCTTCTCGCTATGACCAACCACAGACCGACTGTTAAAAATCTGCTCTTATTGTATACCCAATCGCTGAGTTTGTCAAGCCATGCTATTGACAAGACAATTATTAAATTGCATTATAGTCATATCGCAGGACGGCACATCGAGCTTTTAAAAATGCGGTGATGGTTCAAAGCTTTTCTCTGAATATCATTTTCATGGAAAATACCAATTATCATCAGACACGCTCCTCCATTTCACCACACGCCTCTATTCCAATCATCACGCACCTTATCGCCGCCTACGAACTTTGGCACGGTTATATGCCGAATATCCCCAAAGATTCTCCTACCGGAATTTAAGGATTGGGCACTTTCCGTCGTTGCCGAAAGAAATGACGTCGATGTTGATGAGAGTACGAAGATAAATGAGGCCCAGCTTAAAGCGGTCAACGATGTACAGAAACAGCTCGATAACCTCACAAAGATGCGCCTACGCGACATGATTGATGACGCTGAATATTTGAGAGAGAAAACGCGCCTGAAGAACGAAATAACAACTCTCAGGGTCAAAATAAAAGATACCGAGAAAAGAGCAGATAATTGGATCAAACTAACCGAACAGGCCTTCGAATTTGCTTGTTATGCACGCAAAGCCTTCCTTTTCGGTGATGCCCAAACCAAACGTGAGATACTTACCACAATTTCCGGTTTGAACTGCACGCTAAAAGACCAATTGTTCAATATTCATGCGGCAGAATGGCTCTTACCAATCAAAGAACGCTATCCGTCGATAGAAGCAAAAATAAAGTCATTTGAACCGGCTACATTGCAAACAATACAAGGGCGAAATGAGGTTTTTGCCTCAATTCGTCCGGAAGTGCGCGGTCGGCCGGACTTGAACCGGTAACCCCCGCCGTGACAGGGCGGTGCTCTAACCAAATTGAGCTACGACCGCAACATGCTTACCAGAAAAAGATTACCTGATATTGAGATATTTTTCAAATCTCGGATTATTTAATCAACCTCAAAAATTCTTCCTCGTCCAGAATTTTTATGCCAAGCTTTTTTGCTTTTTCGTATTTTGAACCGGGATCGGTTCCGGCCACGACATAATCCGTTTTTTTACTCACGCTTTCCGTGGCGTCGCCGCCAAGCTCGCGGATCTTTTCCTTTGCCGCCTCGCGGCTCATGGATGCAAGTCCACCCGTAAGGACAAACGTTTTGTGCGCGATTCGCGATCCGTGATCCGTGATTCGCGGCATTTCTTCCACCTCCGCGCCGGCTTTCGCCAGCCGTTCCATAAACTTGATATTGCGCGGTTCGCGGAACCAATCATGGATGCTTTGCGCAACCTTTGGCCCGATGTCGGGAAACCTTTGCAAATCCTCAAGCGACATTTTTTGAAAAGCATCCGTTATGTCTTCAATATTGATATGAGGTCCGCGATGCGTGATGCGTAATTCACGCGCAAGCGTGATCGCCGTTTCCTCACCGACGTGCAGGATGCCAAGCGCGTTCAGAAATCGCGCGAGAGGCACTTTTTTCTTTTGGGCAACTTCCGTTACAATATTTTCCGCAGACTTCTCCCCGAAACGCGCGAGGGCGGCAATATCTCCTTTGAGCAACGTAAAAATATCCGCTGCGTCGGAAATTAATCCCTCATCAAGAAACTTATCCAATATTTTCGGGCCGAGTCCTTCGATATTGAATGCACCACGCGAAACGAAATGATAGAGAAACTCGCGGTGCTTCGCACCGCACGTCGGTGATGAACAGCGGCTGATCGCGCCATCACGGATGACTTTTGACCCATCGATCGGACAACGGCTTGGCATATGAAACGCCACTTCCTTGCCAGTGCGGAATCCCGGAAGAACCTTCGTGATCTGCGGGATCACGTCGCCGGCACGGGAAACGACGACGGTATCCCCTATTTTCAAGCCGAGCCGCGCGATCTCGTCCGCATTATGAAGCGTCGCGTGCGTAATCGTGATGCCACCGACATTCACCGGCCGCATCACGGCGACGGGCGTCAAGGCTCCGGTCCGGCCGACCTGCACGAGAATATCTTCCACGACCGTCGTGGCGTCGCGCGGAGAGAATTTATACGCCATCGCCGCGCGCGGCGCTTTACCGATCACGCCCGCGCGCTCGAACGTCGCATTGTCATTCACGATGGCAACCGTACCATCAATCTCGTAATCTAATTTTTCGCGATGGGCAGGTTCCGCCCAATGATCGCGGAAGGTGAATATTTCCGCCATGTTTTTTGCGGAACGATTGTTCGGATTGGTTTTGAAGCCAAGCGCTTTAAGCATCAAATGTTCTTCCTCGTGATAAGTCTGGCCAATATCCGTCACGATGTCGTACTGGAACGAATCGAGGTGCCGCGACGCCGTGACCTTCGGGTCAAGCTGACGGATGGAACCGGCTGCGATGTTCCGCGGATTAGCATAAGGTTTCAGCCCCTTCTTTTCCTGTTCGCGATTCACGGCAGCGAAAATTTTTTTGGTAATAAAAACCTCGCCGCGGACGATGAAACGCTCAGGAAAATGATATTTTTTAGGATTGAGTCCGACGGTTTTCAAATTCTTTTCGAACTCATCCCGCTCGAAAAGCCTAAGCGGGATGGCCTCCACGGTCCGTAAATTCTGCGTCACGTCCTCACCGACCAATCCGTCGCCGCGCGTTGACCCGCGGACAAAGACGCCGTCCTCATATTCAAGTTCGATCGCCAAGCCGTCGATCTTCAGTTCGCAGTAGAATGGAGCGATTGGCGATTGGCGATTGGCGATTGGCGATTTCAAATAATTTTCCAGACGCTCAAGCCACGCACGCATATCCTCTTCGGAAAAGGCGTCGTTGAATGATGTCATCCGTTCGACGTGTTTCACCTTTGCAAATTCCTTGAGCGGTTTTCCTGCTACGCGCTGGGTGGGTGAATCTGGCGTCACGAGTTCAGGAAATTCTGTCTCGAGATCGAATAACTCTTTTTTCAATGAATCAAGCGCGTCGTCGGAAATGAGCGACTCGTCGAGTACATGATAGGCATAGCGATAACGATCGATCTCTTTTCGCAGTTTCGCTACTCTCTGTTGTGCGGTTTCTTTATCCATAGCGTTTTCTGTTATTCGGCAGTTGAAAACCGAGGAACGACATCCCTGATCCGGGTTTTCGGCGGCATGACAAGCTAAAAATTTTTACGGCAACGTGCTGCTGGCGCCGGAGAATGTCGCGAGGAAAGCCCGTTTCGTGTTGCCTGCGGATCCTTTCGAAATAGCGTCCACAGAAGTCGACGCTGCGCAGGAGGCCGCGGTACCGGAAGGATCGCAGATCACGACCGCCGACGCGCCGTTCGAAAATATTGGTTGCGGGACGGACGCCCCCTGAAAATAACTGTAAAGCGCCCACTCTGTTCCGGCGTCGGCGGCAAAGACGGCTTTCGCCGAACTGCCAAAGTCGGTCGTTTGCCGTATTTGGTATAGCATCAGAAGTCCCGCGATCGTCGTCGCACCGAGCATCGTCGCACCTAACGTCAGGACAGCCAGGAGCATCGCCTGGCCGCTACGCTTATTCCACGAACTCGCATTTGAAGATAAAGTTTTTGTCATGATAGCCTTGTGTCGCCGCGTCACGTAAAATTTTCAATGGCGGAAATCCGAGCTCCAACCTTATTATAAATTGCTAAATTGAAAATTATCCTCAGTATTCCACCGGCACACTCTC
The DNA here is from genome assembly GCA_964442965.1 of uncultured Candidatus Saccharibacteria bacterium. Lineage (GTDB taxonomy): Bacteria > Patescibacteriota > Minisyncoccia > UBA6257 > 2-01-FULL-56-20 > CAJAQL01. The sequence goes on along the minus strand of CAYUBE010000006.1, from coordinate 14,446 downwards.
GAACTTCTTCTTCGTAATCACGAGATGGTCGAGGACTCCGATACCGAGGATCTTCCCCGCCGCCACGATTTGCCGCGTGATCGCGATGTCCGCCTCGGAAGGCGTCGCGACGCCGGACGGATGGTTGTGCGCAAGGATCACCGCCGACGCCGAATATTCCAGAGCTGGCCGGAACACCTCGCGCGGATGGATAATATTCGAACTCAGTGTCCCTAACGATATCACTTCATCGTGAATCACCTGATACCGCGTATCAAGATACAATCCACGCAAACACTCCTTCGGAAGATTCTGCATGTCTTTTACATATTCAAAAACCTGACTTGCCGTCCGGAGCTCGACGAGCTTTTGAGTCGCGGGAGACTCAAAAAATCTCCTGCCAAGTTCGAAGCACGCGACAATCTGACACGCCTTTACAAGCGGAATTCCAAACAGCGCCTCAATCTTTTTCGGGTTTTTTTCATGAACAATGTCTGCGCCACCATACTCTTTCATTAACCGCTGAGACATAGCGAGGATTCCCTCGCGCTTCGTACCGACGCCCAAAACGACCGCCAGCAATTCTCCGACCGAAAGATGAGCTGGCCCATACTTCACAAGCTTCTCGCGCGGCTTATCTTCCTGCGGGAGATCTTTCATCTTCAGCACATACTGTTTCTCGGCATTGTCGAGCACGAGATCACCGTCCGTCTGTAAATAAATCATAGAAATGGGTTCTTTTGAGATGGTATGCATAGTGTTTATTATAGCACGGTCGCCTGATAAATTTTCAATTCTCAGTTCGTCAATCTTCAACGGACATTTTCGGCAATTATGAATCGCTTACATTAAAGCAAATGAATTTCGTTCACGGGTCCCCGGTGTAAAGCGGCAAACGGACCACGAAACAAGTCCCCTTGCCGAAGTCGCTTTCTGCCGTGATCGTACCGCCGTGGCCCTCGATGATCTGACGGCAAAGGTAGAGACCAATACCCGTTCCCGCAAGGCCGCTTCCCTCGATCCGATAAAAACGTTCAAAAATATGAGGCAGGTTGTCCCGGGAAATGCCGGAACCTGTGTCCCTGACGGCGATCTCAGCCTCGCCATGCGAGACACGGGCGGCGAGCGTGATGGATCCGCCAGCCGCCGTGTGCCGCAACGCATTGCTCACAAGATTCAGCATCACCTCCTTCAGCCTGTCCCGCTCGCCCAAAATAACCATTTGATCGCTCACGAAACGAAGCGTCACTCCTTTATCCTCAACAAGGATCACGCAGTCATCATGAGTCTCCCGCAGAAGATCTTCCACCGAGATACGCTTTTTGCATAACCCTCCCCGCAATGAACAGGTCCTGTTAACGTCAAGGATATTACTGACCATCCGGGAAAGCCGGTCAAGCGTTGTATCCATGACGTACCACGCTTTCTTTTGTTCGGCATCCTCGCTCGCGGCAAAAATGCCGGCATTCATTTTAAGGATCGCAAGCGGCGTCTTGAACTCATGGGAAACATCGGCCAGAAATCTCGATTGCGATTCATACATACTTTTCAACTGTTCAGTGCGCGCCATGACGCGTTCCTCGAATTTCTGGGCTTGCCGTTCTATCATCTCGCGCAACTCAAGATTTTCAAGCGTTACGGCAACACGGCGGCCGACAAAATCCAAAAGCTCGACATCATCTGTACCAAGCAATGCCCCGGAACATTTATAGCCGACCATCATGACCATCTCTGTCTTTCCCTGTATCATGATCGGGACAATCGCCGCGACACCAAGCCGAACAGCCTGTTCTTTGATCAACGCACTATCACTTTTCTTTTCCGTCGCGCGGATCGTTCCAAAGAGACGTGCAGCATCGGCGATGATTGTGCGTCCGTGCGCACGCTCCAAAAAGAGCGCCACGAGAGAACCATAATCCGATGTTCTTGCTGCTTTCGCGGTAAGCCCAAAGACAAGTGTTGCCGGCTTTCCGCCGTCATTAACCGAAAAGAACACCGTCTCGGTCGGTTGGATGGTCCAGTGGAGAAATTCATCCGCCCTGGCAAGCAGGGTGTTCCGGTCAAGGGGTCCATCCAACTGCTCCCCCAAGGTTTGCGCTGCGGTAAAAAATCGATATGAATTTCTAAAAAATATGCGATCAGTAATCCTGTTAAAAAAATTACGGAGCCAGGGAAAAGCAAGAGCGCCCGCAACCGCTGCGACGATATCAACAACCTCATCGTTCTGATAAAAAAACTTTTCAATGGCAAATTCCACGGCAAAAAAGATGGCCGCCACAAAAACAAGCGACAAGAAATAGGGTATCCCTCTGCGGAGGACGGCGCTGCCGTTCCCCGCCCCATAGCGCGCAATGCCGCAGCCACCGACCATAAGAATAATAAGTGCAGAAGCGTTACTGAGCGTCGAAAAGCGATAGACGCCGAATGCCGGCAATATCAGGTCAGCGATACAGATTATGGAAGCGCTCAGCATGACGACCAGCATCAGGCTTGCCACAAGATGGAACGGTAAACCGAAGGTACTGACGCGGTGGCGCACACAGGAAAAGAAACTGATGGCAAGATGGACAACCATAAATACGGCGAACAGCGGAAATATGTCATGATAGGCAGCCCAGAAAAATGAATCAGGGTCGGCACGAAACGACGCTGCGACCAACAATACTGGTATCGACACAAAAAGAATGAACCATGGCACCAACGACCAGATGCATTTTCCATTTAACGTTCCATCAGAGGAAACACATGCCAGAGAGAAAACACCGAGCACCATTATCTCGAATCCCCACCACACCAACAGAAAAACCAAGAAATTCTTGTCTTCCTGAAAAAATGGCTTTGCGGCCGCCGAGAGAGCAATGCCACTCGCAAAAATAAAGAATGACTGGTACGCAACATTCTTCGGTTCGTTGCGGAGCACCAGCAGGCCAAATACAACGGCCGCAACCGCAATGACGGTATTAACAACGACAAGAACGAGCGTGACCATGCTATCGTTCTTCTATTTTATACCCATACCCATGCACCGTCTTGATGAGCTTCTTGCCGTGGCCCTCGTCGATCTTCTGGCGCAAAAAACGGATGTGGACATCGACCGTATTGGTGAAGGGATCCGCGTTCATATCCCACACATGTTCGAGAATCATGCCGCGCGTTAACGTCACGCCGGGATGGCGCATCATGTATTCAAGAAGTGAAAACTCTTTCCGATTCAGCCGTATATTCCGCTTGCCGCGCTGGACCGTATGAGCCGCGGCGTCAAGCACGAGATCTGCAATCCGTAAAATCGGATTGATCGTCCGTGGTTCGCGGCGCAGGAGCGCGCGCATGCGCGCTAAAAGCTCTGCCATGAAAAACGGTTTTACCAGATAGTCATCCGCACCGGCATTCAATGCCTCGATTTTCGTCACGGCATCATTCATCACCGAAAGCATGATGATGGGGAAATTTTTCTTCCGCTCGCGCAGCGAACGGCACACGTCAACGCCGCTCATACCGGGCAGTCGCACATCAAAGACACCGATATCATATTCGTTTACTTTTGCCCACCCAAGTCCTTCTTCTCCGGTATTGGTCCAATCGACCGCAAACCGTTCCGCACGCAGGCCGTGCATAATAAATTCGGCAATTTCCCGTTCGTCCTCAATGAGAAGGATACGCATACCATAAGTATGGCACGCAAAGATTAAAAAAATCTAAAATTTTTTCGACCTAGAAGGCTTGATTTTATTGAATTTTTGAAATTTGTCATCTCGCCGCGAGACAAGATCCAGAAAAATACGGTTCTGGGTTCTGGCAGGAGACTACCCCGTACGCCCATGCGGGACCGGAACGACGAAGGCCTAATTCTTCAGATATCTCCGCACAGCAAAGAAACTCGACACGGCACCGAGCGCGATGCCGAAGAGCAAAAGATAGATAAAAAGCAGAAAGATGTTTGATAAGAAATATTGGAAGAGATTTATGCCGGGAATAAAAACGTTGAGATACGGATCCACAGCAAAGAGAATGGGCGCGGAAACGGCGAGCGCGACGAACGCGGCGATCGCGCCGCAGAGCGATCCCTCCACGACGAAGGGACCACGAACGAGAGCATTGGACGCACCCACAACACGCATCACGCCGATCTCCTCGCGATTAGCGTAGATCGCGAGACGGATCGTATTGAAGACGACAAGCCCTGCGAGAAGCGCAAATACGATCATGACAATCACGCCGCCGACCTCGACGGTTTTCACGATCTTCGCCAACCGGTCAATCACGCTCTGATTCTGCGTATAGCTTACGGAATCTATGTACTGCGAAAGATTGCCAGAATTTAGGTAATCGGCAATCGCGCCGTACTGGCTGGGATTCTTTGCTTTGATATTGAGCGAAGCTTCGAGCGGATTCGAACTGAGCTCGTTCACTGCCTGCGTGATGGTCGTGTCATTCGCGTGATTCTGTTTGAATGTGGCGAGTGCTTGGTCGCGCGAAATGTAATCCACGCTTTGCACCGAGGGCAGGCCTTCCAGTGATTGCTGGATGCTTAATATTTCATCCTCCGCGGTATTCGTATTGAAATAGACGCTGATGTCGATCTTGTCCTCGATAGACGCCGCCGCGCGGCTTGTCACCACGCCGAAGAAAATGAGCCACACAAAGACCAAGAGCGCGAGCGTCATGATGATGACCGTGACCGTCGTAAGCCAGCCATTCCGCCAGAAATTCTTGAAACCGAAATGAAAAATGCGTGAAATGATAGTGAACATATTATTGAAATTTCTAATTTTTAATTACTAATTTCTAATGAAATGACAAATGCTGAAATGTTAAATGAATTTTGAAAATTTGATATTCCATTAGAAATTGGTAATTAGATATTATATATTCTTGTTTGCTTCAAACAAGAATATATTTTCCTTTTTTTTCATCGCGGACGATCCTGCCTCGGTCGAGCGTAATCACGCGGCGCTCCAAACTATTAATCACTTCTTTATCATGCGTCGCAAGAAGCACGGTCGTACCAAGTTCATTGATCTTTTCCAGCAGTTTCACGATTTCGAATGTGTGAAACGGATCGAGGTTCCCCGTCGGCTCGTCGGCGATCACGACTTCCGGACGATGGACCATCGCGCGCGCGATCGCAACCCGCTGCCGCTCGCCGCCGGAAAGCTCGCTCGGAAAATTCTTCATCTTGTCGGCGAGACCTACCATGTCGAGCACCTGCGGCACGAGCTCTTCGATCTCACGCTGGGGACGACCCGCAACCTCAAGGGCAAATGCGACGTTTTCATAGGCATTTTTCATGGGCAGAAGCCGAAAATCCTGGAATACCACGCCGATATGCCGCCGGAATGCCGGCAATTCCTTGTCGCGCAGCTTGTTCACTTCGTACTGGCCAAAAAACACCCGCCCCTTGGTAGGTTTGTCTTCGCCGATCAAAAGCTTGATGATCGTCGACTTTCCCGCGCCGGACCGTCCCGCAAGCGAGACAAACTCGCCAGGATCGATCTCAAACGTGACCTCCTCGAGTGCCGTCTGATCGCCACCGTTGAATTTTCTCGAAACTCCTTGAAAAACAATCATAATTGATAAATATTCCAAAAGACAAAGAAAAAAAGAAGGTCTTTCTTTCTTACTTTCAGGATACCTCATTGCGATAGTTTCAACAAGATGATAAAAATGTCCCCCAAATATTGGAAAAAATCAGATTTCCCGCTAGTATGATAATGTTGCGCGCTTAGCTCAGTGGTAGAGCGACTCGTTTACACCGAGTAGGTCCGGGGTCCGATCCCTCGAGCGCGCACCAAATATCCCAAAACCCAGAACATTCCGGTGCGCTTTTATTTTCTTGAAAAAAGGCATACACTGCAGGTAGAATTCAACCTATAACTAAATATAAGAAAGGATACAAGGTGTTGTCATGGTGAAGATTTATGTATTAGACACATCTGTTTTGATTCACGACTATCGTTCACCGTTAAATTTTGGAGACAACATAGTCATTATCCCCTTCGTAGTGCTTGAGGAGCTCGATACCCATAAGGAATCGAGGCGCGATACTGCAATGCCTGCTCGTAGGGCAATTCGCGTTCTTGATGAATTACGGGAAAAGGGAAATCTCATTAAGGGGGTGGCCACCCCGGGCGGTGGCATACTGATAGTCGATGGGAAAAACTATTCTCCAACCGATATTTCCATTCGACCTACGACAGCCGACAATATCATTATATGTACCGGATATAAATGGCAACAATATATCCGGCAGCAACAACCACTACATCATCAGAAAGCAAAGAGGGAAACAAAAAAACGTGACAACGTAGTAGATTGGATCACTCAGCATTTCCAGATCGGGGAGGTCAAGATTGTCTCGAAGGACATCAATCTCCGCGTGAAAAGCGAGGCCTGCGGTGTCGCAACTGAGGATTATAAACACGACAGAACCATAAAATCCGAGAATGAAGTCTATTCCGGCATCATTCATATTCCGATCACTCCAGGAAACTTCAAAGAATTTTCTGGAATGCTATGTGATAGTGGCCCAGCAGGAACATTACAAGAAGACTTTGATGGTCTTGTGGCGTTTCCTCAATTGATTCCGAATCAATGTTGTGTTTTCCACACCCCAGACGGTAAAAATGTCCTAGCCATTTATAAAAGGAATGGAGATGCACGCTTCGTCCATGTCCCGAAACCTTCGATCGGGAAAGGGCATGTCGGCGTTGTGGCACGGAATATCGAACAGGCATTTGCACTGGCTCTCCTAAGGGATCCATCCATCTCTCTGATTACGTTGGCAGGAATCGCCGGAGGAGGCAAGACATTGATGGCACTTCTTGCTGGAGTGGAGGCGGTGATACAAGGGCCATACAGTCAGTTATTGATTTATCGTCCTAATACCGAACTCGGTGAACCAATGGGATATCTTCCGGGAACATTGGATGAAAAATTTGAGCCGTGGAAGCAACCTATCATTGATAACCTTGAACTCATCTCGGCGGGCGGAGAAACTGGTCCGAAAGACGGAAAATCTGATACGAAGTCCAAGAAATGGCAACTTGATATAAAGGGACTACTCAGTCAGAAAAAAATCAGCATAGAGCCAGTAAACTTTATCCAAGGTCGATCCCTTCATTATCGTTTCGTCATCGTCGATGAAACCCAAAACTTCCGGCCTGGAGATATCGCGAAAGTGGTAACCCGTATAGGGAAAGGGGCAAAGATCGTCTTAACTGGCGATATACAACAAGTAGTAAATGATTATCTGGACGCCAGCACCAATGGTCTCACGCATGTAATCGAGGGCATGAAAGGAGAAAACCTTTTTGGCCATGTCACATTCGTCGACTCCGAACGTTCCGAGCTTGCCGAGATTGCGGCGCGCCGATTGTAACTTTCTTGTCTGATTACTTAAAAAGGGCTCCACACCTTATGGAGCCCTTTCTTGTTGTATGACCTTAGATTTTCTACATCATCCTGGACACGAAGAAGATGACGAGGCCGAAGGCGGCGGAAATCGCGGAGATAATCCAGAAACGCATCGTGACCTGGGATTCCGGCCAGCCCAAGGCTTCGAAATGATGATGGATCGGCGATGACCGAAAAACTTTTTTGCCGTGCCGCGTCATTTTTGAAATAAGTTGGATGATGACCGAGAGCGATTCGATGACCAGAATGATGGCAAAGAACGGCAGGAGAAGCGCGGTATTCGTGAGCATCGCGACAACGCCAATCGTGATGCCTAAGGACATTGATCCGGTATCCCCCATCATGAATTTCGCCGGATAGATATTGCTCCAGAGGAACGCCAAGAGCGCTCCGATCATCGCGCCGCAGAATGCCGCAAGGTCGTATCGATGGAGCGCGAAGGAAACGGCGACGAGCGCAAGAAAGGCAAAAAGCGATACGCCGCCCAATAAGCCGTCGAGGCCATCGGTCTCGTTCGCGGAAAATGCCGAGGCGAACACGATAAAAATAAAGATGGGAATATACCAAAGTCCGATCTGAATATTGCCGAAGAACGGTACGTTCAGGACGTCCCATCCGAGGCGGAAATAGAACCACCACGCGCCGATCAGCGCGAGGAAAATATACATCACCGATTTATAACGCACCGTAAGTCCCCCACCCGATGCGCCGCCCATACGCAAAACGCCAAGCCAGTCATCAATAAGACCGAGGACGGCGGCAATCAGAAGCGCCGCAAGCGGGAGATACGTTTCCGGACGGCTGATAAAATTGAAATAGTGCCATGTGCCGTCAAAAAAAATGCCCATCACACCAAAGAAAGCGGCGAGAAGGAGGACGGTTCCCCAGATGATGACGCCGGCCGCCGTGGGAACTCCTTCTTTATTTTTATGAAACTCGTGGAATACCGGCGCTTCCGACGCTTCACGGAGATGCTTCCCGAACCGATATTTTTTCAGAACGCGAAACCAGATCGGCGTGATAATAAGCGCAACAACGAACGATATGGTCGTGAGAACCGTAACTCTTACAGCTTCGGCGATAATGGGATTCATGTTCTGAAGTTTGCGGTAAACCAATTATAGAGCGCCTCGGTGTTCACGAACCGCGCATTCTCATCCGTGCCGAGCACGACAATCACGACGGGATGCCCTTGATAGGAAAAAAGAGAGAGCAGGTTTCCATCCGCCTGGTCGGTATAGCCTGTTTTGCCGCCGATAAAATCCGCCTCGCCTGAAAATTCGTTGATATTTTTCACCGTGACCGACGTACCGGTTCCGAGATCGCTCGCCGTGGCCTGCGGGGTTCTCGTGATCTCAAGGAGCGTCGGATAATTGGAATATATTTTTTGCGCGAGCAGGACGAGATCCGCCGCAGTCGACTGGCTGCCAACGGCGAGACCGGACGGATCGACATAGTGAGTATTGGTCATGCCCCATGACGCCGCGCGCGCGTTCATCTCCGCAATAAACTGAGGCCTACCGTAGGCATCGGCCAAGGCTTCCGCGGCGACATTCGATGATGGTAAAAGAAGAAACTTCAAGAGATCGGCTACGGTGTAGGTATCGCCAATGTGAAGATTTTTTTCCGAAGGATCGGCATTGAAGGCGTCTTCGGTAATCGTTATTTTTTGCACGGGGCTTAATTTGTCGAGTACGACGGTCGCCGTCATGAGCTTCGTAACCGACGCAAGCGGCCACCGCGCCGTCGCATTCTCTCCCATGAATTGCGCTCCGGTCGCAAGATCCGCAACAAGCGCCGCCTGTACGGCGACCGCCGGTGGAGGCGTCGATCCGGTGCGGAAAAATACGGAACTCGCGACGGACCCGAGTGGCGCAACGGAGGCAACGCTGGCGTTTTCTATGGCGGGAGATTCTGCCGGCGATCCTCCCGTAACGGCGCCGGCACCCATCGCACCAGTTTCCGAGGTTACGGCCGCAGAAGACGAGGAGGCTGCTTCGCCCATTCCGGCGGTATGCGAATTGGAAAGTGTTTCCAGGGAAAGCGCCGGAAGAACAAACTGCGGAATCGCATCGGTCGAGGATGCACTGGAACCGGAATCTCCTATGGCGACAGAGTATAGGCGCGGGTACGCAGCGCGCGAAACGAGCGCGATAACCACGATCGCGCCAGCAAAGATTATTTTCCCGGAGTAATTCTTAAGATTCATCTTGTGCGTCAGCGGGCTTGCTCTCCGAAGCCTCTGCGGCCGAAGCGGCTGTTTCAGCGGAGGGATCGAATACTTTCAACAGTTCCTGGAATTTCGCGAAGTCCGGAAGATCTTCTTTTTGTTGTATACCCAAATGCTTCATGGCGTCAAAGGTCGGGCGATAGAGAAATCCCGAGGCACGTTCCGGATCGGGAAAACGTTCCACCAAACCCCGGATCATGAGGCTACGGAGAATCACGGACGAGTTCACTCCGCGAAGATATTCAATGCGCGGTCGGGAGATGGGGCCAAGATAAGAGACAATCGAAAGCGTTTCCAAGCTTGCTGGCGTGAGATCTTCCGTCAGCTCTTCCTTTACAAAATTTTCGAGAATGGAATTCCATTCTGGTTTTGTCGCAAGCTGAATTTTTTCCCGATCGGAAACCAGTTGGAGGCCGCGCTCCGGACTCTCGAGGCAATGCCTCAACTCTTCGGCAAGTTTTTCGGCTTCTTCCTTCTCTATCCCAAGGACCGATGCGATTTTTTTGTAGGCCACCGGCTCGCCGTGAATAAAAAGCAGGGCTTCGAGTGCTGCAAGTTTTTTTTCAGAATTGGGCATTTGAATTTATGTAGGCACTGGCCACCCTCGCGAATGCGGGAGTCCATGCTTTTTTCCGGAAGCATGGATCGTCCGCCTCCGCGGACGACGACAAGAAAATCATGTCTTCTTTTCGACCATTATATCAGAAAAATTTCCGTTCTGCTTCAGGAAAACCTTTTCGTCGCGGGCAAGATGCAACACGGCCAAAAAAAGGAGAATGATATCGGCGCGCGGCACATTCCCGTGGCGGCTCGAGATCTCAATGTTCCCCTCCTGTTCGATCCGGGCCGTCACTTCGGCGATCTTCTCCTCGAGCGTAACTATCTTTTCCTTGATCGTCTGCGTTTCAAGCTCATAAGTTTTAATGGACTCGAGAATCCGATCAAGCGATCCGGCAAGCGATGCCGTTGTCACGTTCCTGCCGGGATAGAACAGGGTCTTTGCCGCAAGCCCGCCGCCCCGGCCCGCCAGATATTGCCGGCTATAAGAACGGTGGCTTTCGCACCAGAGCTTCGCAATGACGCGGAGTGCGGGTTTCAGCTCCCGATAAATTTTTAACCGGTCTTCCAGGTCTTTGATGTCCGCCTCCTCTTCTTCGGTAAGCGCAAACCCGGGCAAAAGATATTTTGACTTTAAGAATATGAGCTTGCTCGCAACCGTGATAAAATCAGCGACCATGCGCAAATCCTCGCGGAATGCCGATGCAATCCCCCCGCCCGCATCATTTTCCTTGCGAGGCAATGCTTTGATCTTCTCGATGTACCGCAAAAAATCTTCCGTAACGTGCGCCATGCTGACCTCGCTCACATCCATTTTTTGCGCCTCGATCAGCTCGAGCAGTTTCTCGAGCGGCCCGCTGAATTTTTCCGTCTGCAGTTCGTAGGGCATGGCAAATATTCTTATCGTTATAATACTCCAATCCTAACCTAAAACCCCTGCCAGAATCAATTTCCTCCGACTGTTCGGAGTTCGACTCCGAACGGGGGCCGCTTGGTTTGTTATAAAATATTTCCTATACTGTAACCAATGGCACAAGCGCTGTACCGCAAATATCGGTCGAAAAAGCTGGAGGACCTCCTTGGGCAGGAAACCACCGTCCAAATCCTGAAAAACGCGGCGAAAACCGGGCGTATCGGACAGGCTTACATTTTATACGGCCCGCGCGGCATCGGAAAAACGAGCACGGCACGGCTCATCGCAAAACTCTTGAACTGCGAAAAGCGCCGTACGAACCCCGAATTTGCGAAACTTGGCGAACCCTGCAACGAGTGCACCGCCTGCCGTGAGATCGATGCGCAGAATTCTTTCGACGTCATCGAGATCGATGCGGCATCGAACCGCGGCATCGACGAGATCCGCAATTTAAAAGAAAACATCCGCACCGTGCCGGCATCGGGCGGCGCGAAAGTCTATATCATCGACGAAGCGCATATGTTGACGAGCGCCGCCTGGAACGCGCTCCTGAAGACTCTTGAAGAGCCACCGAAACATGCCGTCATCATCCTCGCGACAACCGAATACGAAAAATTGCCGCCGACGATCACCTCGCGCGCGCAACGCTTCGTGTTCAAAAAAGTTTCTAAAACGGCTATCGTGGGGAAGCTCGCCGCAGAGGCGAAGGCGGAAAAAATAAAAATCGATGAGCCCGCGCTCGAACTCATCGCCGCGATCGCGGAAGGCAGTGTCCGTGACGCCGAATCATTGCTTGATCAAATTTCTTCCCTCGGCGGCGCGGTCGCGCTTGCGGACGTGGAGCGCATCACGGGCCGCACCGGCCTCGCAAAGATCGCCGAGTTTGCGGATATCATCATCCGCAAGGATCTGCCGGCCGCGCTTGCGTCACTTGGCACCCTGAACGACGAAGGCGGCAATCCGGTTCAATTTACGAAAGATCTCATCCACTATCTCCGCAAAGTCCTCTCTTTAAAACTCAACCCCGATCTCGAAAAGATATTCGAGCGCGAGCTCACCAAAGAAGAGGTCTCAATCGTAAAAAGATTGGGAATGGTGGCAGAGGTCGCATTCCTTGTGGCGATCGAGAAGTCGCTCATCCGCGCCTATTCTGAAATGCGTTATTCCCCTTTCGCTGCGACGCCGCTCGAGATCGCGCTGATCGAAAACCTAAAATTATAAATATATTTATGCCGCCCAAAAAACCAGAGGACGAACGGCGTCTTATTGACTGGTTTATCGCCGGATTCGGCGTCCTCCTCGCCGTCCTGCTTTTCTTTTTCGTGCGCCAATATCAGGTCTTGCGGCGGGAAAAAATAATCAGCGCCCGGGAATCATGGATCACAAATGCCCTCAAGAACCATCACGGTACGAACGACACCGACCTCATAAGCTCGTGGATGACATTCGGCTACGTGAACCATCTGTTCAACCTTCCGGCCGATTATCTGAAGACCCAGGTTTCTGTTGCGGACCCAACCTATCCGAACCTGACCATCAATAAATTTTCACGGGAAGCTCAGCGAAACGCATCCTCGGTCGTTTTTGAGATCCAGAACGCCGTACGGCAATACCTCGCGAACCAATCTTCCACCGTGAACACTTCTTCGACGTAACCCCTCCCATGGATATTCTCTCCGCCCTCCTCTCGTGGCTGCTCCTCTATAAATATGCCGCGCTATTCGCCATCGTCTACAGTGCAGCCCTCCTTCTTCCGCTTCCTGCCAATGCCACACTTCTCGCCGTAGGAGCGTTTTCGAATCAGGGGTATTTCAATTTCTGGATCTCGCTCGTGATCGCAATCGTTGCAAATACGCTGGGCGATCTCACGGGCTATGCCATTACACGCCACTGGGGAGAAACCGTAACCCACGCGCTCCGCCTTCATAAATTCCATTTTTTCGACCAGCTTGCGGAGGAGTTTCGTACCGACGCCGCCGTGACCGTATTTCTCACGCGTTTTACGAATTCCCTGAGCACTATTTCAAATTTTCTCGCGGGACTCGTGAAGGTGCCGTTCGGCACCTTTTTTTTCTATGATCTCATGGGAAACATTATCGAACCGGGAGCCGTGCTCTCGTTCGGTTATCTCGTGGGCGACTACTGGAACAAGTTTTCAGATACGTTTGAAATAATAACCGGCATCATTGCCGTCATCGTCGTCATGTTCGTTCTCTCACGCATCTCGCGGAGAATAGCAAAAAAGACTCAATCTCCCAAAAAATCACCGGGAAATCTACGCTAGTTTTGTTTTCAACCTCTTTTCGACCCTGCTCATCCTGATCTTCAACGTAGCAACGTCCGCACGAACGTCGATTGCGTTCAGTTGGGTTTTGATTTCGTATAATTCCCCTTCAATAAGATCTGTCCCCGTCTCCAGAGCATCCATTCGCTGCTCCAGTTTATCCATACGTTCCTCCAATCTGTCCATGCGTTGCTCTAATTTGTCCATCCTTTCTTCCAATCTATCCATGCGCCCATCCAACGCATCAAATCTCTTATTAAACTTCTCCTCTTGCTCGAGGAATCCCCGCTGCATCATCCCCGCCAACATCTCCAAGGTCATGGTTTGTTGTTGCATGGCCTCATCTTAAAACTCCACTGAACGAAGTCAAAACTTCTTTAATGAATCTTTAATATCTCACTTCTCTGCATTATACAGTGCCATAACTTCTGCCGCTGAGAGGGCACGATTATAGATGCGGACATCGTCGATTTGGCCATTCATAGTGCCCGGTGAATAATTATCACTAATATCTGTCTGATCAACCACGTCGGAAAGCACAGACGATAAATTTCCGGTCGCTCCTAATACGCCATTCAAATAAATTTGGACGTTTGGATTACCAGTACCGTTATAGATGATGTCGGCCTGATACCATGCGCCAGAAGTGATGGTGGTGTTATAACTAATAGTAGGATTCGGTGTGGCATTGGATGTGATCCCTATTCCCGTTACGGAGAACGAGATTCTATATCCTTGTGTATTGCTTCCCGCCTCTTTTCTGACTAAAGTCTGGTTGGATGGTGAAAATGAATTTATATTAAACCAAACGCTCCAGGTATATGTACCGCTTGCCTGAAAATAGGTATTTGTATTGTTCTGTAAATTTACGTATGTACTCGTCCCATCAAAAATCCCTGCGTACGGGCCTACCTTGCCGGTAGTGTAATGACTACCATTTATAAGACTGCCCGACCAGTTCCCATTGTTGCTGCTTCCGCTACCATCAACTGCTACTGTTCCCGTTCCTTCATCAAGCGGCCAGTAACCAACCAGTCCACTCGTACTCCACAAGGGATTGATCGTCAGG